>JAAWON010000023.1 GCA_022799495.1 Erysipelotrichaceae bacterium
AATGTAAGAGTAAAGTCAACTGAAAAGAAGTGGAAATAGGTGTAAGAGTGATTTCCACTGATACACCTTTGATGTGGAACTTACTTTTTCACTTTACGCCCTGTATGCTTTATGCATAACCACCTTTCTATACGTTGCGCAAATAACAAAAAAAAGCTATACTATTAGAGATGTGGAGGTAGTTATGGAAACAAAGGAAATCTTAGATGCCATGGGGATGAAGCGATCATTAACCCGCATCGCCCATGAAATCATTGAACATAATAAAGGAACAGCAAACATCTTATTGGTGGGCATCATGACCCGTGGCTGGCCGCTTGCACAACGTTTGGCGCAGATCATCGAGCAGGTAGAGGGAACCAGTATTCCTGTTTATCCACTCGATGTCTCTGCTTTTCGCGATGATCGCAAGCGCAGCGAACAGCGATTGGAACAACTTCTTTTACCGGTTGAAAATCGGAAAGTCATCCTCGTCGATGATGTATTGTTTAAAGGAAGAACCGTGCGTGCCGCCATGGATGCGATCATGTATGCCGGGAGAGCCAGAGAGATCCAATTGGCGGTACTTGTTGATCGCGGCCATCGCGAACTACCGATACGGGCTGACTACATAGGTAAAAACATTCCCTCGTCTTTACAGGAGAGTGTAAAGGTAAGTGTAGTGGAATGCGATCATGTGGATCGAGTAGCGATCTCACATTAAATCCCAAATAAAGCATTTATGATGCAAAAAACATCCCACCGATTCCATCCTGCCACCCTATAGGAAAAGGAGCACATTATGAACTTTGATAAAGAGTATGTATTGGATTTTGCGCAGCGATTGTTACAGATTGACAGTCCCAGCGGTTACAGCGCACAGGCAGCCGCATTCATCAGGCACAAAGCAGAGGCACTTGGCTATGATGTAAGCACGACTGCGAAAGGCAATGTATGTATCCATGTGGAAGGAAGCTCAACGCAAACGCTTGGTTTAAGTGCCCATATTGACACGCTGGGCCTTATGGTACGATCAATTAAAAGCGATGGCAAATTGGCGATCACCAAGTTGGGTGGTCCGCAAATGCCTACCCTTGATGGGGAATACTGTCGTATTATCACCCGTGATCAGCGTGTCTATACTGGTACGATTTTATCAACTTCCCCGGCTGCGCATGTTCATCCTGACGCTGCAAGTGCACTGCGTGATGAAGATCATATGGAAGTGCGTATTGATGAAGTCGTTCATGATAAAAAAGATGTGGAAGCCCTAGGCATTCAAAATGGCGATATCATTGCGATTGACCCCAAAGTAAATATATGCCCAAGTGGTTATATCAAATCCCGTTTCCTCGATGACAAGATTTCCGCCAGCGCCATTATGGGCGTACTGCATGGCTTGTCAAAACACGGGATCAAACCCAAACGCAATCTGTTTGTCATGTTTTCCACTTATGAGGAGGTAGGCCATGGTAGTGCATGGCTTCCCGATGATGTGCATGAATTGTTGGCTGTGGATATGGGCTGTATCGGTTTGGATCTAGCGTGCAGCGAACAAGATGTATCCATTTGCGCAAAGGATTCCGGTGGCCCTTATGATTATGAAATGACCAGTCGTTTGATCGCGTTAGCCAAGCAGGAACAACTTCCTTATGTCGTGGATATCTATCCTCGCTACAGTTCGGATGTCACCGCTGCCTATCATGGTGGAAACAACTTACGTGGGGCACTGATCGGTCCCGGTGTACATGCAAGCCATGGAATGGAACGCACACACTATGATGCAGTAGCGGCGACGATGAAATTGATCTATGCCTATATCACAAATTACTAAAAGGAAACTGCCATAGGATTTCCATCCTTTGACAGAAATCGACACACGCAGACAATTCTCGTGTGTTTTTTTTCATACTTAGACAAATATGCGCATACGCTAAAACGAGGTGAAACTATGTTTCTACACACATTTCTATTGGTATTTCTTGCGGAGATGGCAGACAAAACCCAGCTTATGATGATGGCGTTGACCAATAAGTACAAAACCCGCAGTGTTATCACCGGTATGATACTTGGTGTGGTGTGCATCAGCGCACTGTCGGTACTTGCCGGCAATTTCATCGGTGATATCATTCCCATCCAGATCATTAAACTGGGCGCCGCTGTTTTATTTATCGCTTTTGGTCTGTTAAATCTGCGCCCGCAAAGTGAAGATAGTCACGCATCGTTTGAACTGCGCCTTCCCCTATTTTCCATTGCCCTTACCTTTTTGTTAGCGGAATTGGGCGATAAAACCCAACTCGCTACGGTTGCCCTTGCGGCCGATCATAGTGATCAACACATCGCTGTCTTTCTGGGAGCATCACTGGGCCTTATTCTGGCCAATCTGCTCGGCATACTGGTAGGTAAACTGTTATTTGCTCGTTTCAGTGAAGATTTGATAAAAGTATTGGCATCTTTTATCTTCTTCATCTTCGGTTCCATCAGTTTGTTCGAGGCTTTGCCGGTCAGTCCCATCATCCTTTGGGGATACAGTGTGGGTTTGATTCTGACTGCTTATTTTTATTACGAAAAAAGCCGTAAAAAAATGTCCCACTAAGAATGGTAAGCAAGCGATCATCACGCACAAGGGTGTATCTCCCTTGTGTTTTTATTCATCATCCAGTTTAAACGTATGCGAAATAAAGACATTCATGATTCTCTAATAGTGAAGAAAAGACCGTGTACTTTCTTAACGTGTAAAACGAGTGCGTATACTTAAAGTAGCGAACATAATTATTTTTCATAATAATATTCATAATTGTGATACGTATTGACATAATACGTATATAATGATACTATAATTGCGCAAGGAGGTAAGTCATATGCCAATGACGTCTAAGGATATGGAAAAGCTTATCCTTGCGAATGGTTGGGTGTTAAAGAATCAAGTAGGTTCCCATCGACACTACATACACCCCGCCAAACCCGGAAAGGTTACCATTCCCTTTCATTCAAAAGATTTGAATCGGAAAACGGAACTTTCCATTCTGAAGCAAGCGGGGCTAAAATAAATCCTGCTTTTGCTTCTCCTAAAAAAGGAGGTATGTATATGTTATCTGCTTATCCTGCTATTTTTTATAAGGAAGAAAACGGCTATTCTGTTATCTTTCCTGATCTCAATTATCTCGCCACGGATGGAGAAACCTTAGAACAAGCTCTTGCGATGGCAATTGATTGCTTAGCCGGTTATTTATATTCAGCCAAACTAGACAAAGAAAAAACCCCTGCCCCCTCTGATCTCAAGGATATTGATCCTATTCGTGTAGCAGATGAACTTGATACAGAAAGCGGAGATTTTTTCGTCAATCTTGTGACAGTTGATGTAGATGAATACGCAAAGACACATTTTAACAAATCCATCAAAAAAACATTAAGCATACCCGAATGGCTTAATCGTGAAGCTTTAGCGAAGGGTATTAACTTCTCACAAGTTTTACAAGAGGCTTTAGTTGCGAAGCTTCGTTCTCTTTAATCTTATTTATGGCACTCAAGTGAGTGCCTTTTTTTATGATACAATTTCATATCGTTCTATGAGGATGGTAAGTAAGCGTTCATCACGCACAAGGGTGTATCTCCCTTGTGTTTTTATGCTATAATAAGAATAATGAAACGGAGGGAATTACATGTCAGATACATGGTCATTGGATGCATTATACAGCGGTTATCAAGATCCGCAGTTGCATGAGGATATTGCCAAATTACGTGAAAGTGCAGCGGCGATCAACGCACTGCCAACCACCTTATCCCATCAAGATGAGGTAAGTGCAGTAACCAAGATTTTACAAGCAGAGGAATGCTTCACCCTACTCGCCGGTAAGTTAAGCAGTTATCTGGCCCTACGCCAGTCCTGTGATACAAGTGATAGTGAGGCGATCAATTATCTTTCACAGGTGCAACAAGTGTGCAGTGATTGTGCCAAGGCTTTCACCCAGTTAGACGCCTACATACAGGAGGTATCCGATTTAGATAGCCTCTGCGCCCAAAGTGAGTTGTTAAAGGAATATCGTTATTTGTTAAAGCAGACAAAGGCTGATGGTCGCTATCGCTTAAGTGATGAAGTGGAAGAAGTAATTGCCAAACTGAACCTTTCAGCCGGTGATGCATGGGGCAACCTACAAGAATACTTAACCAGTACCTTGAATGTTTCCTATGCAGATCAAACAATTACTTTAAGCGAGGTGCGCAATTTAGCATACAGTGCGGATGCCAGTGTGCGCAAAGCTGCTTATGAAGCGGAATTGGCTGCCTATGATGAAATCAAGCAAAGTGTTGCCTTTGCCTTGAACCATATCAAATCACAGGTAAATACCATTAGTGATCTACGTGGTTTTGCCTCACCGCTTGATATGACACTGTATTATTCACGCATGGATCGCCAAACACTCGATGCGATGATGGCAGCGATACAGGAATACCTGCCAATCTTCCACCAATACTTGAAACGCAAAGGAGACCTGTTGGGCCATCCAAATGGCTTGCCTTGGTATGACCTGTTTGCGCCGTTACCACTTTCCGCTAGTGTAGAAAAGAAATACACCTTGCAGGAGACGAAGGATTATTTGATCAATCATTTCACGCCTTTTGCTCAGGATTTGGCTGATTTGATTCAAACTGCATTCGATGACGCATGGATTGATTTCTATCCACGCAAGGGCAAAGTCGGTGGTGCGTTCTGTTATAATCTGCCGTTTATCAAGCAAAGTCGGATTTTGACAAATTTTGACGGTGAATTAGGTGATATCGTAACGCTGGCACATGAATTGGGCCATGCCTATCACGGCCTTATGATCGAGGATCATCGCCCGCTCAACACCGATTACTCCATGCCGGTTGCGGAAACAGCCTCCACTTTCAATGAAAATATCATCATGAATGCGGCCATCGCTGAGGAACATGATCCCAAACAGAAATTGATTCTAATTGAAAAACAACTTCAGGATGTAACGCAGATCATCTGTGATATTTATTCTCGTTTCCTATTTGAACGTGAAGTCTTTGAGCGTCGCAGAAACAGTTTCCTATTTGCCGATTCATTATGTGACATTATGGTGAATGCACAAAAAACGGCATATGGGGATGCATTGGATCCCTCATTCCTGCATCCGTATATGTGGGTAAATAAATCTCACTATTATTCCTCCTCCCTTAGTTTCTACAATTTCCCCTATGCTTTCGGTGGCTTGTTCGCCCGTGGCCTTGTACAGAAATACGAACAAGATAAAGAAGGCTTTGTGCCACAATATCGTAGTTTGTTAAAAGCGACAACGATTGCTCATGTAGAGGAGAGTGCAGCACTGGTTGGTATTGATTTGCGTGAGCGGCAATTCTGGGTGGATAGTTTAGAAACCTGCAAACAGCGCATTGAGGAATTTCTTACATTATCTAAGATACTTTAAACTAGGCATTTGGTGAAAGCCAAATGCTTTTTCATATCAAACAAGAATCAGATCATATCAAAGAAATAGAGATACCTTTTACACAATATACAAAAGGCCAAATTCATGATGCATATCACTTGCACATTCCCCTGATTGCGCTATAATAAGTTCAGTAACAGAGAGGAGTCATTCGTTATGCAGAAAATTGTCGATGATGTCATTGTGACATCTAATGAAGAAATCAGTGAAGAAGGCATTCGCCGTTACCTTCATCATGTAAAACAAAACAATCACGGCCGTCTCATTCAGTCCATGTCCTTGGAATTTGACGGTGATGAAGTCGGCATCGGCTATTGTCTGGCCCCTGAGCATTTTGAAAAAATCCGCCGCATCACCGGTTATCTTGTAGGAGATATGACTCGTTGGAATGATGCGAAAGCGGCAGAGGAAAGCCAGCGCGTGAAACACGCATAACTAAAAAAACAGGCACTTCAATTTGAAGTGTCTGTTTTTATGTTTCCTGTTCATTTAGATGAATCAATAAGCCATGATTTAATGTTGCGCATCAATAACTCACCGGAACCGCATGCATAAGGGGTTGATAATACCTCATAGTAGTTTTTTGCATAGGCACTTTCATCCGGCATGTATCCTTTGAACCCATTGGTATAACTGATGAACTCTAAGCCATAAGGTTTCAACTGATTAGAAAGCATTGAAAACATCTCCACCGGTGTAAAGACAATGGTTAATTCAGGCAGAATCAAAGCACTGACATTCACCTCAATCTCACTAAACTTACGGAATGCTTCACAGGACAACAGCGCATTGCCGGCACCCTCCACATAGCTTTCCAACAGGCGAATTTCTGTCGGTGGTAAATTCTTTTTGATCCCTTCAGCCAAGTTTTGCTTAGCTATCTCCACTTTTTCCCTTGCGACTTCCACACTGTCTACCTTTTTCGCCGGTACCTTGAACACCGCCTGTCGATAATCCATTGTGAAATCCGTATAAGTGACAACCTCCTGCTTCATCATTTCTTTTAACTGATCCGCAGCCAGTTTGCCCAATCGCTCGCATTCCGCAAAACTGCACTCTTTTCTGGTAAAACGCGGACTCATATCTCCTGCACTACCATTGATGAATGCGACCATTTCATATTCATCCGTAAAATGCGGTTCGATGCATCCCGGGAAATCAGCGGAGACAAGTAAATTTTCTTCATGCAAAACCGTCGCATGACTCGACATCCGCGTAATCAATGCCTTTTGTTTCGCTGTAATCAATTCCAATACAAACGCATCCTGATCACATTCCATTTGTGGGTCATGACGATTGGTACCTAAGCCCTCAACCTTTCCTTTGTAAATGCGCAAGGAGCACGGAGCTGTCGCAGTACGCAGTCGGGCAGTAGCCGCACCGATATCAGAAGCAATACGATGACAATATTCAGGATTTAAACATCCGCCAATATCACTGTCAAGTCCTACCAACAATCCCTCATAGGTATCAATCGTTCCTCCCGGACCGGAATGGGTATGTGTAGAACATACAATCAACCGCTCCTTCGCTACCTTGCAGTAATCCGCAATTACATTCAACAAGTATTCATCGAAGATTGCCAAATCCAACTGAACCAGCAACAACTCACTTTCCGCTTGTTCAAACAGAAAAATGCGTGCATACAGGCGATCATGCACTTCATATGCCACCTGTAACTTGCCAAAGCCCGATAATTGAACTGGGAGATAGGGAGTAATATCTACTTTTGTAAATGCTGTTTTCATATGCGTCCTCCTTTGTTCAAATGAAGCAAGTAAAACAGCGCTGTCGTTCTTGTTTCTTTTGTCACTTTAAGTATAATATAGATGAAGAACGATCACAATAACTGGCGAATCATATGATAAACAATCATTTTAACAGGATCATATGATCGTTTTCAATCAAGGAGAACCTATGATACCGGAAAACAGAAAAAAACAAATTCTAGCAATTTTAAAACAGCATGGATATTGTAGCGTAGAACAACTTGCCCAAAGTGTCTATGTGAGTCTGCCAACTATGCGCAGAGATTTAACCCAACTGGAGCAAGAGGGCCTCATCAAACGCATTCACGGTGGAGCATCTTACTTTAAAGGGGATATGCCGATGATGCCCTTTGCCTTACGCAATCAAGCAATGATAAAAGAAAAAATGCGGATTGGAGAAGCAGCGGCCCGCTTACTCAAAGATCATGACACCGTCTTTTTTGACGCCTGTAGTACCTGTCTGTGCATGATTCGTGCCATAGATCCAAATCTGCGTCTGCATGCATTGAGCAATTCGATTGCGATTGTACAGGCATTGGCGGAATATGCCAATATACAAAGTGAGTTGATTGGCGGAACCTATGATGCAAAAAGCCTCAGCAATTATGGACCACAAGCAGAAGCATACATCACGCAGCGTCATGCCAGATGGTGCTTCGTAACCGCCAACTCCGTAGATGAAACATATGGCATGAGTAATATCACAAGCATTGATATTCCATTGAAGCGCGCCTTTGCACAACATGCGGATCAAGTAGTCTTATTGGTGGATAGTTCACGCATGGAGCGTAAGAACTATTACAAAGTGTTTGATTTTGCGGATATCGACCTCCTGATTACCGATGCAAAGCCATCCGATGGCATTGTCCAAAAATGCCTTGAACAGCGAGTACAGCTTATCATTGCTTAATATCATCTTAAATCTTTGTTTCATTGGATGCGATTACTTTATATCATCATGACCATAGGAAAACCACGTCAAACAACGTGGTTTTTTAAAATATAAACTTCATAGCATTGCCATGGTGATCCTGCCTGATTACAAAGGCTCTGGAAAACTTAAAGTTGTTCCATCACTGCGCATAACAACGCAAAGGTGCGATCGAAACTATCCAGATTGAGGCGTTCCTGCGGGGTGTGAATGTCCTCCATGATCGGCCCCATCGTAATGATATCCATATCAGGATCCATCGCTTTAAAAATTCCGCATTCCAAACCGCCATGAACAGCGATCAATGCCAATTCTTCACCATAGCGTTCTTTAAAGACACGCTGAAAGCATTCACGCATCGGTGATACAGCCTCATAACTCCAAGCCGGATAGCGTGCTTCCCGATGTGTTTCAAATCCATAATCCTCTGCCAGCAATTCAACCCCCTGAGCAACCTGATCAATATAGGATTCAAGTGCCCCACGAATCGAGCAGTTCACCGTAATCGTATCCTTTGTACAAGTCACAACTGCCGCATTCATAGAAGCTGTGGTCAATCCTTCAATCGTCATACTGCGATGATGTACACCATGCGGCAATAACACCATGAGGCGAATATACATCATAGAATCAATTGGCCGAATGACTTGGTGAACATCTGCCTTTTGGACATGGATGCATACACCGGCATCGGAAAATTCCAGTTCCTTTTGAATCTTCTCACTCTCCTGCGCCACCGCCTTACGCAGTTTTTCCTCTTGCCCATGAAATGTAAAACGCGCAAATGCTTCACGCGGGATCGCATTATCTTTCATGCCACCTTCGACATGCGCCAAACTCACGGTTCCAAATTTACTGATTTCATACAGTAAACGAGCCAAGATCTTATTCGCATTGCCCTTTTCCCGATGAATCTCGCCACCGCTGTGACCACCGCTCAATCCACTCACACTCAGCTGATAGCCGGTATGTTCCGCAGGACGAAGTTCAAAGTCCATCGTTGCGATCACATTCACTCCACCCGCACTTGTGGTACAGGTGCACTTCTCTCCGCCATCATCCAAATTGATCATACGTTTAGCAGAGATATGCTTAGGATCCAATCCCAATGCCCCAAACAAACCGACCTCCTCCTGTACTGTAAAGACACATTCTAAAGGTGGATGCGGCATATCGCCATCTAAGATTGCCAGCATATATGCGACTCCACAGCCATCATCTGCCCCTAACGTCGTACCACGTGCCTTGAGCCAGCCATCCTCAATATATAAGTCCAATGCATCACGCTCAAATTGAAACTCCACACCCTTGTTCTTTTCACACACCATATCCATATGCGCTTGCAGCACCAATGGCGCATGATCCTCATACCCCTTACTACCCGGCGCATAGATAATCACATTCAAGTGTTCATCCTGCACATAAGATAAATTATGCGCCTTCGCAAATTCAACCAGATAATCACTATAAGCCTGTTCATGGAAAGAACCATGCGGTATTCTTGTCATCTCTTCAAAAAAACGCTGATGTGCTTTGGTATGATCCAATATATTCATACACATACTCCTCGACTTTCTATTTTTCTACTTATAGTATATATCAAAAACACAAATTTTCCCATTCCTTTTTTGTTTATCCTGCTTTTTTATGCCTTTTTTCTTGATTCTAAGCACATATAAGCTCATTTTAATGTGAATCATTTCCAAGAAGGCCATGTCATTCTGGTAATTATACGTTATAATAATAGACAGGTGATGTTATGTATCATATACAAGATGCTTGTCTAACAGAGTTAATCATAAAAAAAAGTCGCTTTCTAACCTATTTATATCCATGCAAAGATGAAGAAAGCGCCAAGGAATACATACGACATTTACGCAAGCAGCATCCCAATGCGAACCATCATTGCTACGCCTTTATCATTGGCGATCAAAACGAATTACAGCGCAGCAACGATGATGGAGAACCGCAAGGAAGTGCCGGTGTGCCGATGCTAGAGGTACTGCGCCAGCGCCAAATGCAGGATATACTGGCGGTAACGGTGCGTTATTTCGGTGGCATTAAATTGGGCGCAGGAGGATTGATTCGTGCCTATGGAGGCAGTGTATCACATGCCTTAGATCAGGCAATCATAACCAAAAAACAGATGATGCAAAAATGCAAACTCGATTTTTCCTACGATCTGATTGGCAAATTAGACCATTTCTTTCGCAGCGAACATATCACGGTTCTAACAAAAGAATATCATGAATTCGTCAGTTATACCTTTCTTTGTGAACAAATCCCCTATGCGCCAATCGCAGAACTATGTCAAGGTGCTTATAGACCGATTCATCTTGCCCAAGTCAGCGTAGATGTACCACTTACACCACAGGAACACTCATAATTGGGAGCGGATCTGTGCCCATGATGCAAGAAAGCGAAACAAAAAGCGTTGTGCCAAAGAATTTGGCTTGATCGCTTTTTTTGCTTGCGCAAACGAAAACCACCTAGCCTCATCAATCTCCCATTCGCAACACTTTGATAAATCCACATCTTGAGCCACGACCGCAAAATTACACATCAATGTGTTGCTCGCTTCATAATAAGCGCTGGTTTGATAGCGTACCTGATCCAAACAAGTACCGATCTCCTCATGAAACTCCCGATGCAGCGCATCCTCCAATGCTTCATCTGCTTTCACATAGCCGGCCACCAAGATCCAATCCGCTTTGCCATACTGACGAATTAACAAGATCTTTGTTTGCGTAGGATCCAAGACAATCATGGATACTGCCGTATTGCTATAAGGGAAGCGATACGCATCACACTGGGCACAATACGCTACCATGCCTTCATGCGCCAATTCCCGCTTCACTAATTCAGCGCCGCACTGTTCACAATAAGCCATCCTCACACCTCCCATGCCATCCACACGCATAAAACGCAAGTTCTGCACGAAAGAAAAAGACCGTTACCGGTCATATTCCTGATCATCCTCTTCATCATCTTTTTTACGGCGCTTGATAAAGATGATGATCAACAGTAAGATCAATGCGATTGCCGCAAGCGCCAAATACAGCGTTAGGTTCGTTGTATCACCGGTAAAAGCTCCTGCTCGTCTCATATGATGATCCTCCTTATTTTTCTCTACCCTAACATTATAGACTTTTTTTATCCAAAAGAAAAGGATGTTTTTTCATCCAATTCATTTTTTTTTACGATTTTTAGTTATTTTAAATCTTTTACCAATTTCCACAATTCACTGTAAGAGACAAAACCAATCGCATCACATTTTTCCTTGGCTGCTTGTCGCTGTTTTTTTACATTGCCCGCATGATGCAGATTCAAATTATTTTTATCCATCATATATTGAACATAAGAGAATTTCTTTAATAAGAACCAAGTCGCAATAATACCATTGATGGTACTTTCCTTATCTGCACTCTGCGCTAAAATCTCCTTGAGATTCACAAGCTGATAGGAGGCCATCGACTGCGCAATTTCATACATTTCCTCATAATTCAAAAAGAGTACGCTGTCCAGATGACGCTGAATGATCCCCGCCTTAGCATGATGATGGAAGAAGCGCTCCATCGTATCATAGAATAACTGCGGCTGTGTGGGATCGATATGACAGGCAATGATTTCATTGCGGCAGCCTTCGTATTCATTCTCCGGTTCACTCATCACATAATAGAGTGCTTTGGCAAGCACATAAGCCTGTTGATCTCCAAGTGTTACAATCATCGCTTTTTGCGCATCTTGATAGCGACCATATAACAGATAAGGGCAACGTATTGTTCCATGGGGCAGTTTAAAGGAATCCTTATATCGAATGATCTGATTGGCAATCGCATCTTTATTGATGTTTAAACGTAAATCCACACAGATGCGCAGATCATGATCCCTTTCCCAAATCGTTTGTAATAGCGCTAAGATTTCCTTGTTTGCTTCATCCTTTTCCAATACATTGAGATAATCCTCTAAATAACCATTGAATGCGCAGATACCATTTGCCTCTCTTTGATCCGTGGTACTGCATAAAATATCATAAATTGCCATACTTGTTTCCTCCCTTTTTATCCTTCGTTGTTCACGTATGGATACTGACTAAGCGCATGCAGGATCATAATCATACATACATTGTGATGATGCAGTTCGTTTCAGTATATGTGAAAAAGTGCGTGCCTATGCGTAAGTACATTTGGCTTGTTACCAACATTTTACCCCTTTTTGAGCAAAGAAACAATAAAAAAACGTAAACTTTCTCAATAATTTGAAAGCGTTTACGTTATTGAATTAAGATTTCACCATGTAAACAAAGCAATCGTCCATGAGATGCAATTTCATTCCTTTAGGCAGATGGGAATTGAATGAGTTCGCAAAGAGCTGCGTGATTGGTGCTGTTTGCGGCAAGGATGCCAACCGGTGTCAAAGAACCCCATGCGCCGTTGAATGGCTGGATGATTCCGCCTGCCTCCTGTACAATTAAGCTGGCAGCCGCATAGTCCCAAAAGGATAAAGCAGCCTCATAAAAAGCATCGACGCGGCCACATGCCATGTAGCATAAATCCAGTACAGCACTGCCGCTTCTGCGAATATCGCGACCTTTTAAAAACAGTTGTTTCATAACGGCAAAACTCTCATCCGCTCGCTGTTTCTCATAAGGAGTTGTACCACATAAGATAAGCGAATCGCCTAGCGCTCGATCACTGACATGAATTGGCGTGCCATTACAATACGCACCTTTGTGGCGAAATGCACAAAACAACTCATTCAGATAAGGATTGACACATACACCGAATAGCGGATGGCAATCTTTGATCAAAGCAATGGAGATAGCGCTGTGGTGGTATCCATAGGCGAAATTCGTCGTACCATCAATCGGATCAATGACCCAAGTATACCCCATAGACAAGGCTTCATTTTGTTTTTCTTCGGCAATGAAACAAGCATCCAAAGAAAGCGAAGATAACTGCTCAATCAAATAATCTTGCAGCTTGACATCCATATCACTCACAAGATTGGCCACATCTCCTTTCAAGTGAATGCTTTGAGGCTTCGCCGCTTGAAGCATCGCAGCCGCAGCCAATGCAATCGCTTGTACTTGTTCATAACATTTCCATTCATCCATATCATTACCTCCTATTTCATTCAAATTGATGATTTGCGATTTCTACTTTTAACCGTTGTTTTTTGATCGGCATTTCCTGTAAATGCGCCAAGACAACTTCCCCTTTGCCACCCAGAATTTCCACATAACTGCCATAATCCTGTATCTGAATGACGCCGATATCCGCTCCACTTATCCCATCTATTTGACAAATAGCACCGACGATATCCTTCGCACTGATCTTCTTCTTTTTTCCACCATGCACATACAAACGCAAGATTTCCTGTTGGAATACCTGTCCCTTTGATTTGCGCTCTTTGCGCTCACAAGCCAATCGTGCAATGCTTGCTTCATCCGTTGGCTGTGCCCATATCGCTTCTACTTGCCCCATTTCTATCGTTATGTTCGCATATTGTGCTAACTCATGGCATAAGGTACGCTGTGTTTCCGCCAGTAGGATCACCACCTGACCATCAGCTTGATTGCGCCCACTGCGGCCACTGCGATGAACAAAGCGCTCCTTTTCCAAGGGCAGTTCATAATGAATGATTTTATCAACGTCCACCAGATCCAATCCCCTTGCCGCAAGATCACTCGCAATCAAAAACTGCGCCGCACCGCTTTGAAACTGTGCCCATGCATGATCTCTCGCTGTCTGATCCATGGCGCCATGTAGCATGGTAAGCGCACTGTAGCGCTCCTTGAGTTTATGATAGACATGTTCACATTTGGCCCTTGTATTACAGAAGATAATCGCACTGGCACAGGGCTGATATAACAGATAATGCCACAAAAACTCATCCTTTTCACACTCTGACAGTGGATAGGCAAGGAATGAAAGCGATGGAGGCAGTAGTTCAGATTGTGGTGCGATTTGTTCATAATCGGGAAGATAGGCATCGCATAAAGCAGTGAGTTCTTCGCTCATTGTGGCCGAACAAAGGCAATATTGAAGATTGGATGGCAGTGCCTCAAGGATGTGCCGCACACTGCTTTCAAAGCCCATGTTTACCATTTCATCCGCTTCATCCAAAATCACCCAGCGCAAGGCTTTTAAGGAAAGTGTTCCCTGCCGTATGTGTTCTAATATGCGTCCCGGTGTACCGATCGCAATATGACATTTCTGGTGTAAATCCTGAACTTGAAAGGCCATTGGCTGTTTACCAATCAAGGATGCGCATTTGATGCGCTTATATTTGCCCAAATGTTCACATTCCGTTTTAATCTGATTGGCCAATTCACGTGTTGGTGCTAAGATTAAGCACTGGATTTGATTCTCTTCCCAATCCAGTTGATCTAGGCAAGGAAGCGCATAGGCTCCGGTCTTACCGCTGCCGGTTTGTGCATGCAGGATCAAATTGCGCCGCTCATAGAATCGAGGAAATGTCAGCGCTTGGATAGCGGTGGGTTGTTTCCATTGAAACGCATCTAGTGCCTTGCGAACGCTTAGATCTTGTATATAGTCTTGAAATTCCATTCTGCCCTCCTATTTGTCATATTTTGTCTAAATGACACGATTATGGTTATATTTTGTCATCATTTGAACGAGCGATACAGACTAAGCATAACGCTGAAGTTCATACAATTTTTTATAGATGCCCTCCTGCCTTAATAATTCTTGGTGAGAACCGCTTTCACGCACCTTGCCTTTATGCAGAACAATTATATATCACAAAAATTTGAATTGAGCATTTTTAAATTAAAGGTTGGTATAACAGCAAAGCCATCACAAATATCTTTTAATAGGCTTAAATCAGACGACTTTTCTTTTATAGATAACTCTTTTTTAGTGCAAATCAAGCATAAATTACCTAACATTTCAATCAATCCTTTCATCACTTTATAATTTCTGTAGATTTACAGTTTGGACAAAAAAGTTCCTTATCCAAGAGGCGAACATAATCGACTAAATTATTTTCATGATATTTCAAGTAATCCTCTTGAATCCTGCTCAAAACATCAACCTCAAAAAAGTCTTCTGTTTCATTCAGAGCAGAAAACATTTTTGTATATGAGGAATTTTGAGTTTGACACATATTGAATTCCTATTATTTTTAAGCAGCAACTCAGATTGGAAAAAGTCGTCAAACCAAGACCTAAAGGACTGAGTTACTGCTTAAAAATATCCTTTACTTGGTATCGCAACATAATTATATACTATATTCTCTCATAATTCTACTTTAACAACGCTTTGCTTAAATGGTTCGTTTTTTCATTGTCAAGTCAAAGAGTCAAAGTCCATTCGCATCCATCCTCATTTCATTAACGACATGAATATGCACAATCCCTACTAACAGGCGCATATAAAAAGAAGGATCATACATTCGTGTCCTTCTTATGATAACGATTCTCAAAGGTGATATTACACAATGTTTTTTTTGTCCGTGTTCCTTGATTTAAGGCTGGATAGCCAAAGGCGATGACATTTGATACAAGGCAGCCTTCCAAAGCACAGATCTTCTTTACTTATTCACAATCCATGCTGGAAATCCAAGTGGAATATACACCGTGTTCCAAGGCAGCCAAAACCATATGCTCCCTGGGTATTTTGCATTGATACTCTTCCATATTGATGGCCTGATAAACTTCCTGATCCAAACTTTCTATACGAGAACGCAAGGTAGGAAAGCGATGCAAAGCGATGGCCTCATCCATCTTTAACTGCTGCGTAGCCAATACAACGAGCAAAGGTGCTGTTTCAATCCACTTTTGTTTATAATTCACACTTGCGGCCTGGGCAATTTGGGCAATTTGCTCACGATCTGTGATGATGCCAAACATCCATGGCTGTTCATTCCCGCCGGATGGAGATAAACGCGCGCATTCCAACATATATTCAATCACTTCTTTAGGGATTGGTGTAGGCGCAAAGGCACGACAACTATATCTTTGTTTTAATAAGTCCAGTAACATGAATTTACCTCCTGTCTTTTCATGCTCCATGTATAAGCATTATAAACAAAACTCATTTACCAATCGTCAACCATAAGCGATAAGAAGTGATTGGTTTCGCTTTTCCAAATAAAAACTGTCT
Source organism: Erysipelotrichaceae bacterium (assembly GCA_022799495.1). Classification (GTDB taxonomy): domain Bacteria; phylum Bacillota_I; class Bacilli_A; order Erysipelotrichales; family Erysipelotrichaceae; genus C-19. The sequence goes on from JAAWON010000023.1 coordinate 16,265, forward strand.
ACAAGCGGATTCACCACTCTGTAAACAGCACTTTATTCAATGGTCGGGATGACAGGATTTGAACCTGCGACCCCTAGCACCCCATGCTAGTGCACTACCAAGCTGTGCTACATCCCGATACGATTATTTTACACCATCTGAAGGGAAAAAGCAAAGAGAAATTGCATTCTTTTCGCCTTCCTGCATAAGCCGATTCCCTGTCGTTTTTCATATGCCCGCATGATAAACAAACGCCATACAAAAACAAGCATGCGATATCCTAAGAATAGCGCATGCCCTGTTATTTATTCTTAATCCAAGTTAGATTCAATATCTGCTTAGTGCTTATAGATGTTATAGAAAGCGGATTTACCCGGGAAGCAAGCAACCTCACCCAACTCCTCTTCAATTCGGATCAGTTGATTGTACTTCGCAATGCGATCTGTTCTGGACATAGAACCGGTTTTGATCTGTCCCGCATTGAAGGCAACTGCGATATCGGCAATTGTGGTATCTTCCGTCTCACCGCTACGATGAGATACCACTGCGGTATAACCGTGTTTCTTTGCCAATTCCATCGCATCGAATGTTTCACTCAACGTACCGATCTGATTTACCTTAATCAAAATAGAATTGGCGATATCCTTATCAATGCCCTCTTGCAAAATAGCCGGATTGGTCACATACAAATCATCACCAACCAACTGAATCTTCTTGCCTAAGCGCTCGGTCAGCTTCTTCCAACCAACCCAATCGCGTTCACCCAAACCATCTTCAATTGAGATGATCGGATATTTCGCAACGAGTTCCTCATACCAAGCAATCATTTCATCCGTCGTTTTTACACCCTGTCCGGATTTCTTCAATTCATAATTACCGGTTTCGGTATTATAGAATTCACTTGCGGCCACATCCATCGCAATACAGATATCCTCACCGGGCACATAACCGGCTTTTTGGATTGCCTCCATAATGCATTCCAGCGGTTCTTCATTACTGCCCAGATTCGGCGCGAAGCCACCCTCATCTCCGACAGCGGTAACCTGACCTTTACCCTTCAACACCTTTTTCAGCGCATGGAAAGTCTCTGCGCCCATGCGAATCGCCTCACGGATGGATTTCGCACCAACCGGCATAATCATAAACTCTTGGAAATCTACGGAAGAATCCGCATGACTTCCACCGTTTAATACATTCATCATCGGTACCGGCAATGTTTTCGCATTCATACCGCCCAAATAACGATACAATGGCAAACCATAGAAATTCGCAGCCGCATGAGCAACTGCCAAAGAGATACCCAAAATCGCATTCGCACCATATTTGGATTTATCCTTTGTGCCATCCGCAGCGATCAGTTTTTGATCAATCGCATTCTGCTCGGTTACATCCATACCCATGACAACCTCACTGAGAATTTGATTCACATTGTTTACCGCAGTCAAAACGCCTTTACCCAAGAAACGCTTGTCATCACCATCACGCAGTTCCAATGCCTCGCGCTCACCTGTGGACGCTCCGCTTGGAACCATGGCACGACCCATCGCACCGGATGCGGTTTCCACCTCGACCTCAATGGTCGGATTACCGCGGGAATCCAAAATTTCCCGTGCATGTACATCAACAATATACGGCATATTACATCCTCCTTGTGTAGTTTTTCTACCGCTGTAAGTATAGCATAACCCACCCAAAAAGTTAAGTGTTAAGCATGGGCAAACGCAAACTATTCATTGTCAAAATGCGACAAGCAATTCACGCAGATCATGAATGATATGATCAGGATGAATATTCAATCGCTCCACATCTTCTTGATCATGTACACCCCCAAGCACCAATACTGTTTCCACGCCTTGTTCTAAGCCAAGTCGTATATCGGTTTCTAAATTATCACCCACCATGAGAATTTCATCCTTATTTAAGTGATACATCGCTAAAGCCTCGGTTAAAATCGGCGCATAGGGTTTGCCGATACAGGGGCTTTTTTGATTGGACGCATATTCCAGCATCGCCACCACAGAGCCATTGCCCAGCGCAAATCCATTACTTTGCGCTAACATCCGATCATGGTTCGTTCCAATTAACATCGCTCCTTGATGTAAAAGATTCACCGCTTTGGAATAAGTTTGATAATCTGCCTGTTGATTTAAACCGACAAAGACAAAATCACAGGATTCCTCACACAGCACAAACCCCTGTTCCAACAACGCTTCCTTTAAGCCATCCTCACCGATCACAAACGCCCTGCGCTTTGTAAAGTGCTCTTTCACATACAGCGCCGCTGCCATCGCACTGGTGAAAAAATCCTGCGCTTTGATTCCCGTATACCCCATCTTTCGCATATGCCGGGCATTTTGTTCGCGAGTGCGCTTAGAATTATTCGTAAGAAAGAAATAGGGCTGCTTTCGCTCATGAAGGGCATCCATCAATTCCTTTCCCCCGGGCATCCTTTGATTTCCCCGATACATCGTTCCATCTAAATCCAAACATAATGTTTTCATTCTATCACCGCTTTTATTATATCGTAAAATGAGCGCAATGAACATATGCACAAGCCATTTGTCCACCACTCCTTTGCCTTTTATGCCCATCCACTGCCATCTTCTACCTTAGTAAATCAATCATTAAAAAACAGTGTGTCGATTGAACAAAACCGATGCTTTTGGGCAACTTATGTATCCCCTGCGGTATTTGAGGACAACTCCCCTTGATGAAATTCTAACCTTTTCTTATACTATTGCCATGAGGAAGTGATGATATGAAAATCCAACTCTTAAGCGATCCACAGGCAGATGACATTACCGTTCAAATCACTTGTCCAAAACTTACACCTGAGGTAGAACAATTATTATTTGCGATCCGTATTTTGAATCGCCAGCTAAGTGTGAAGCGCAACAAGGAAACATATTTGCTGGATCTCCATGAAATCATCTTTATTGAAAGTGTGGAGCGTAATTGTTTTATCTATACCGCCCAGCAAGTATATGAATCCAATCAAAAACTCTATGAGTTGGAGCATCAATTAAAGGCGGATGGTTTTTGTCGTATCAGTAAATCCTGTCTCATTCAAATGCGCCATATTCGCTCATTAAAAGCGGATATCAATCATAAAATCCGCATTACCATGAACAATGGGGAACAACTGATAGCCTCTCGTCAATATGCGGAAGCATTAAAACAAAAGTTAGGAGTGATTTAGATGGAAGAGCGCAAACATCTGTTGGATTATTTGATGCGTTTATTTGTCTGTTATGGCTTTACTATGTTGGTAATGAGTATCTTTACGGTTTTATTCGGCAACCAAGCCAAAGGCTTTTCGCCCTTGTTTGATTTAGGTGAACAGGGGATTCCATTAAGTGTCAGTCTCCAGTTTTTTATCATTGCCGCAGTGATCACCCTGTTTCAATTATTGTTTTTTACGGATTACTTCATTTCACATATGGCATTATGGCTGCGTACGGCACTGATGCTGGGGGGTGTGTTTGTGTTGTTAGTTGGCTGTATCCTGTTGTTTCAATGGTTTCCTCCTTACGATCATATGGCATGGCTACTGTTTGTCTGTTGCTTTTGCCTGTCTTTTATCGGTTCGGCTGTGCTGGCTTCCATTAAGGAAAAGGCAGAAAATCGACGTATGGAAGAGGCACTTACCAAATTAAAACAGAGGGAGGAAAAACAATGAGCACACTGGTACGTTTAAGTGATGTATCCAAGCGCTTTGGGCAAAAAGAGGTATTGAAACAGATCAATCTCAGCGTAACAAGTGGTGAGATTTTAGGGATCCTCGGTCCTTCCGGCGCCGGTAAAACGACACTACTTCATCTGCTTACACAGCGTTTGTCTCCCGATACCGGCAAGATTGTGTATGGCAAGGCATGTAAGGATGCCCTTTTTCCCATCGGTGCCATGATGGATACACTTGGTCTCTATGATCGTCTCAGTATTCAGGAAAATTTGTCCTTCTATGCACGATTGTTTCATCAAAATCCCGATCAGATTCCCGCACTGCTCCAGCGCATTGGCTTAGATCAGGATCGTCATACCCGCTGTGCGAAGTTATCCAAAGGAATGCGGGATCGTTTAGCACTTGCGCGCGCACTGTTGGCACACGCACCACTGCTTTTATTGGATGAGCCTACAGCCAGTTTAGATCCACTTAGCACCGAGCGTATTCATACCATTTTATTAGAAGAAAAGGCAAAAGGAACTACCATTCTGCTTTGTACGCATCATATGGAAGAGGCTGACAAACTTTGTGATCACATTTCCTTGTTACATCAAGGGGAGATCATTGAATATGGAACTCCCACGGAGATCTGTCAACGTCATACACCAAAAAATGCCATCCGTGTATGTTTACAGGATGGTACTGTAATCACCTATCATCGACAAAAAGATGGAGCCGATGCAATTCGTACTTATTTGTTAAAAGAATGCATTGCCTCTATGCATACAAGTGAACACAATTTGGAACAAGTCTTTATTGAATTGAGTGGAAGGGGACTTCATGATGAGGAATATTCTGTTGTTATGGCAAAAACAAAGTAAAGAATTGCGGCGCAATAAAGTATTGCTCATTCAGTTTGTTTTATTTCCATTGCTTACTTGGATTATGAATCATAATATTCATATCCCGGGTATGCCGCCGCATTTCTTTGTCGCTCTGTTTGCGATCATGTATTGTACCATGACGCCGATCATCGCTATGTCATCGCTACTGGCAGAAGAAAAAGAAAGCCATACGCTGGCATTTCTGCGGATGGCAAAGGTGTCATGGATGGAATATTGGATGGCGGTTGGTTCGCATATATTCGCCCTTTGTATGCTTGGTGCCTTGTGGTTTGTATTCATTGGTAATTTTGCCATAAACCAAGCCATCATTTTCATGGGCATTATGGCTCTAGGGACCCTGATTTCTCTGCTCATTGGTGCATTGATCGGCACATGGAGTACAAATCAAGTTGCGGCCAGTGCTTTGGCAGTACCGATTACTATGGTACTTTCCTTTCTGCCCATGCTCGCAACATTCAATGAACAAATCGCCCAAGTGGCTCAATTTGCGTATTCCTATGTACTGCATGAATGGATGCTGGCACTCGATGCGGTTCATGTGGAGTTTGATGGATGGTATGTCCTAGTGGCTACCAGTCTTATCGCTCTACTGCTTTATCGCATCCTATATAACAAGCAAATACTTTAAAAGCGAAGGAGTTTTCAGATGAAAGCTGCTTCGCTTTTTACATTGAAATGAAAATACATCAAAAAACGCTTGTTAAACTTTAAGATATATTTCATTCCCATCCTTTGCCATAATTACCTTTTCCTCCTTGGGAACCGGTGTTTCAAAATAACGAATGAGGGAAGCACATTAGATTTCTATAATACTAGGTGTTAGAATAGATAAATCATTTGAAGCATAAGAGTAGAATCAGTTCAGGCTTTACTTTTTTAATGGTATAATATTTAATATGATGCTTTGCACAAACAGTAATTTGAAAGTGAGATGTAATAATGAATATTCACTTTGGATTTTCATATATAGGTTTCATTTTTTTATTGATGTTAATGATACCTAATATTATATGGGTTAAACATCAGCCTAAGGGCTATGATATATATGTTAAAAACGAAAATAAAGTATTACTACCATTTGAAAGAATTGGGGAAATACTGGTAGTTTGTTTATCTTTGATATTTAGTGATCTTAATATAAATAAGATTACAAATTGGTCTATTATTTTGTTAATTGCCTTTATTATGATGATTTTATATGGAATATATTGGATAAAATACTTCAAAAGTAATAAAACAATGAAAGATATGTATAGTAGTTTATTAGGAATACCAGTTGCAGGTGCTACACTGCCAGTACTTGCATTTCTATCACTAGGTATATATGGTAAAAATATTTTCTTAATTATCGCAACAATCATACTAGGAATAGGACGCATAGGGATACATTTGAATCATAGAAAAGAAGTTATATAAATTACAACTTATCGAGTAGATTATTTTTGGAATTTCTAGGTGCTAAAATTCATAAACGGATAACAGCCAAGTCAAACATACACCTATCCTAAGTCACTTTGCCAATCCCGGTACAATCACCACCTGTGAAATAAAAAAATGGCTAAGTTTTTCATCCTGTCCCATACTATCATTAGAGGTGATATGATGAATCAAAGTTATTGGCTCAATCGACAAGCCGCCAAGCAGTATGCACCACTCTCATCCGATCAGCACGTTCACACCCTGATTGTCGGAGCGGGCTTAACCGGTCTTACCACTGCATATTATCTGTCTGCCCAAACCACAAATATTGCGGTTGTAGAAGCGGATACCATCGGTTATGGCACCTCCGGACGCAACACCGGTAAAATAAGTTTTCAACATGGTGCCATCTATCATAAACTGATTCAAACCCATGGCATCGAAGCCGCAAAAGCATATTACACCGCTCAACAGGAAGCCATGGAGTCCATTCATGCGATTATTTGCGAACATCATTTTACGCTTCATTATGAACGATGTGACGCCTTTCTTTACACAAACCAAAGCGATAATATTGAAATCATTCGACAGGAATATGAAGCCTATCAAAATTTAGGCATACCGGCCCAATATTGTGAACAAAGCGGATTTCCCATTCCTTTTCTTGCCGGGATACGCATAAACGATCAAGCCGGTTATGACCCTTATGCCTATATGCTTGGCCTTTCCGATGTGCTGGATGCACGTGGAATTGCACTTTATGAGCACTCCCCTGTTAATGCGGTTGAAAAAGATGGCAGTGGTTGGAAAGTCAGTGTAAACAATCATACGATTTATGCCCAGAATATAGTATCCGCAACGATGACTCCCATCTTAGATGGCTTTTCTTTCTTCTTTGCGAAAACCTATCCATCGCTCTCCCATCTTGCCTTATTGGAAGTATCTCACCCGCTTCAGCGCGAAATGCTTTACTGCATAGACGATCCGATGCGCTCCTATCATGGCATCCAAGCAAACCAATTGTTATGCGGCGGCTACGCCCACGGCGCAGGCGAGGAAGATGCACAAGCGTATCAGGCATGGATTCAATCCCTGCATCAAACATGGGACACACAGCCAAGTAAGTGGGTTTGGGATTCACAGGATCTCATCTCCTATGATCATTTGCCCTTGATCGGCTCTTTGTCAGATACCCATCCGAATTTTCTGATTGCCTGTGGTTATGGGAAATGGGGCAATACAAATGCCAATGTAGCGGCGAAACTGCTTTGTGCCATTCTACTTCATCAAGAAAGCCCTTATGCGGAATTGTTTTCCCCTTCCCGTTTAACTGCCTTCACAAAGGGAAAATGTCTGCGCATGAATATAAAAACGGCTATGAATTTATTAAAAAGCCAGTTCCCCGCTGTTTCAGATGCGCCATTACAAGTTCAAGAAGGCAAATGTGTCCTCATTGAAGGCCATCCGTATGGTATGTATCTGGATGAGCACAATGAATTATATATCGTGGATATCCGCTGTCCCCACATGGGCTGTGTATGTTCATTCAATCAAGTGGATCACACTTGGGATTGTCCTTGTCATGGATCACGATTTGGTTATGATGGTCGCATCATAAAAGGACCGGCACAAAGTGCCCTGCATGAACATCATGACAATCAGCACAATCACGTCGATCCTAAGTTATTCATTTCCAAAACCAAGCATTCATAACACACGCTAGATCAATGAAAGAAAGAGATTTCCTTTACTTGCGCAATCATTTGCACACTGCGTGACTTGGCAAGCACCTTCCAAACAACCAATGACAAAAGGAAGTCAACCATGGAATGAATCAGTGTTCCAACCCCTACCAACAGGAAAATAGAATAGAAGAAGCCTTGGGTATAATTGGCTTCACTCAATGCATTGCCAAAGTATAATGGCAGAATAATCACTACCTCACATACCGCATGCAAAAATGAGATTCCCAGTAAAAACAGCACACTCTGACTTCGTTTTGTGAATACATCAGGGTGTGCTTTTAAATAGAAAGCACCAACCCCAGCCCATACCACATGCGATAATGCGCGTAAAACCACCGCAATGGGAAAGCCGCCAAGCAAAAATCCCAAGGTTGTCCCAACTGCCACAATCATAGCCACAAAAGGAGAGACAAACATTGCCAGCATTGTTGCCACATGCGATGCCAATGTAAAACTGGCCGGTGGAATCACTACCTTAATCGGCATCACAGCCGGAATCACCACTCCAACCGCAATGAGCAGCGCTGCCATTGCCATTGTATGCGTTCGCTTATTTCGATTCATTTGCATTCCTCTTTTCTTATCATTTCAACTATCTATATGTCATGACAGTTATCATGACTATTATAGAGGTAACTATGTTCTTTGTCAAATATCTATGCATCCTATCATGACGAATGATTGTTTTACAATTCCCTAGATATTTACTCAAATTATCTTTATAAATCTATTTTTTAATGTTATAATGCAATTAGTTCATTCGTGCAACATAAGTATTTATTTTATCTTTATATCTTTTTCCTGATTCAATCTATGTTCGTGAAAACAAATGAGCATATTATATCTATCCTTTTTCAATTCCCAAGCAATGTGATTCACTGGGCATTTATGTCTGCTTATATATTACTAGTAACCTTATATTACATTCACAGCATACTCGATTATATCGTTCTTGAAGATGAAATCAAAGTAAGACTTCAAAAGCGTTATTCTACCTTTCTCTTGAAAAGGACTGTGATCAGTTTTATTTGGTCTTGTTTCGTTTTAATCCTTTATCTATTGATATTAAACATATCATTTTCCTACATTGGGAAAATCGTTTTCGTGCATCTATTGGGATGGTTCATTTTTCTTTGTACAGCTTTGATTTTAAAGAAAAAACAACATCAATTTATCTTAATTATAAATCTCATCTTAGTATTATTGTGCAGATATATGCTTACTTTATGGATATAAAAACCTCTCATCTAATCCTGATGAAAGGCCATCTATGACAATTACGATATCAAAACATCTTTATTCCTTTTCATATAGAAAGCCCTGTTCGCGTAATGCTTGTACAATGCGCTGATAACATTCTTCATTCGGTACACGCAGGGTGTGTAAATGTACACCATCCGTCAATTGAGAAAGGGCTTTGGCACGACTTGTTTCCAACTGATGAAAAAATTGCTGGGCATCATAACGCGAAGCAATATGCAGGGCCGCCCGTAATTCCCCATACAGTGGATGATCGACAATCACATCCAATAAAGTGCCGCCTAGATCGACAATCGTTAAAATCTCTGTTTTGACATCATTCGGCTGATGTTCAACAGCGATTTTTTTTAAGATGCCTTGGTGTGATTGTTCCCCATACACCTGATAGCCTCTGGGGGTTGCGATGATCTCATGGCCTTGCGCCCTTAGTAAAGCCACATCTCCTACCACCAACTGCCGTGAAACACCCAACTGCTTTGCCAGTTTACCGGCTGCGATCGGCTGCTTGCTTTGTGTGATTTCCTGAAGCAGAATGGCTCTGCGCGTTTGTGCATTCATATGTTCACCTCACTCATACACTTTATGATTTATATTCATAATTCTGCTTTAAGTTTACGCTATATGAAGCATAAGCGCAATCCCTTTCTTCCTAGATTTACGCTTTCCGCCCTTTCCCTTTATCCTACCAGTCCTGCTTCCTGCCATGCATCAATTAAAAGAGTGACAATATGTTGTAATTCCTGCGTGGAATGGGCTGCGAAGGACAAAGCAATGGCCGCACCATGACGCTGAATCAAAATAGATGCTTGGGCAGCGCAATCAATATATGCCTGCACATCCTGCTTGGGGGTATATAGGAAGCGCAGAGCGCTTTCATCTAATACAATGGATTCATTGGGCAGACGCTTGCGCCACAACTGCCAAAGGGCAGTGCTTTTCTCCTCATAACGTCTGCGCATGCGATGAATCTGTTTCTCCATATGACCATCGCGTAAATACTGCGCAAATGCCAACTGTTCAATCTTAGAATTGCTGGGATGATAATTGGGTTTACGGCGCAGATATCGCTGATAGAGGGAATCGTTCAACACCGCATAACTCATCCGCAATGACGGCAATAATAACTTAGAAAAAGAACGCAGATAAATGATCTGATGCCCCATATCCATTCCCTGCATGGCCGGCATCATACGGCTTTGATAACGCAGTTCTCCATTATGATCATCTTCTAAAATTAAGATATGATGCGCTTTGGCATAAGCAAGCAATTCGCTTCGGCGCATCTGCGGCATTGCTTTTTTATTGGTTCCACATGAGGCGCTGTTCACATAAAGCAAACCGATGTCCTGCGCTTTTAGAGCATCCATGCGAATACCTGCATCATCGTAAGGGAGGTAGCGAATCGTAAATCCTAAATCACGCAGCACTTGTTCCCCCTGTACAAAACCGCTTTCCTCCATTGCGATGACCCGCTTGCCTTCATAGAGTGATCCGATGAGATATAACAAGGTCTGAAAGTTCGCTCCGACCACAATCTGATCTTCCTTGCTTAATACACCGCGCATCGCATAGCCATATTGAACCAATGCCTTGCGCAAGATCCATTCTCCTTGCGGATCACCATACGACATAATCCAACGCTCCTGTGCCAGCACATCTTTCAAATAATGCATCCAAAGTGTGCCATCAAATAACGAGGCATCCATGGAAGAAGTACGCAGATCCATCCATTTGGAATCTTGTTCCTCATGGGGCACTGCTTGCATAATCTTCTGATGCATGGCCGCTTGACGCTCACTCACGTCCACAAAATAACCCCGTTGTGCTTTTGCGCAAATCAGCCCTTCCATACATAAACGCTGATAGGCATTTTCAATCGTTGTGACACTGACACCCAACTGTTTTGCGGCAGTACGAATAGAGGGTAATTGATCACCATATTGCATACGATGTGCTAATATCTCTTTTTTGATTTCCTCATATAAACATAGATAAGTCGCTTTCTGTGCGGCTTTTACGATTGGTGGTAAGGTCTTGATTTTCATGTATATCTCCTCTGTTTCAAATCCATAGAAACCACTTCTTTTCCC
>JAAWON010000024.1 GCA_022799495.1 Erysipelotrichaceae bacterium
TAGAAAAAGCGGTTTTACTACTTACCGCTTCTTCGCTTATATTTAGGGGTTTACACAAAATATGAAACACTCTCTTAGTTTACTAGGAATGTAAAGAACAATAATACAAGCATCTCGTTCTTCACATTCCTTTCTTTATTTTTGTGTATCGCTTTTGTAATTATTTAATCTTTTAAAACACCTTGAATCGTTGTATAATAAATCCATAAAGGTGCTGCGAATGAAACAGTACAACTCGTATAGTCTTCATGAGATTTGAAAAGGTGGTAACGCTATGGCAAGAAAATTAAAAAATAAAGAACTCTTGAATACAAGGCTGGCATCCAATTACGGTGGCTGGATGTATTGTGATAAGTGCAATGAAACGATTGGATATTTATGCTATGCGACTTATGACAGATTAGCATTAAAGTACACATGTAAGTGTGGTAATGTTGGCAGTGCTTTCCTTGATTTTGAGGACAGCAGTGCTGGAGCGGATTGTAATCATGAGTTAGTTGTGACAAGAAATCGTTTTTGTTGTCCCGAAGATCAAAATCCTTTAATTACAATATTAGATAAAAAATTAGCAGCATATGAAATGAACATCACTTGTAAATCCTGTCATCAAACATATAAAAAGACCTTGAAATGAAAAGGCCGATTGAAATGATGGTTTCGTCTGATCAGTGATGAAAGAATTCAAGTGACTTGAACCATAAAAATTCTCATTACTATGAATTATAATGATTTACTCCCATGAATCGGGAGTTTTTTTCTGCTATACACTTGCTTTCCAAGGCAAATGCATGCTGTGAATTGAAATGAGCATCAATAATCCTTTTCTAGTATAAGATAAAAAATCTTGTATTTTCTCTTGACAAGTTACGATTAATGTTTTACTGTATTAGTATACACAGTACGGATGATACAGAAAGGAAGGGATTCATATGTTAGAATTAGCACACGTCACAAAAACCTATAAAACAAGTAAAGGGATTCAAACTCATGCCTTGCAAGATGTCAGCCTTAAGTTTCCACAAAAGGGTATGGTGTTCATCCTAGGCAAGAGCGGATCAGGTAAATCCACCTTATTGAATATCATTGGCGGATTGGATCAAGCTGACAGTGGGGAGCTCATCTTGCATGGTAAGAGTTCCAACACCTTTACCAAATCAGATTATGATGTTTACCGTAATACGTATATCGGATTTATTTTTCAGGAGTTTAATCTGATCGATGAATATACGATTGAAAAAAACATTGCCTTAGCATTGCAACTTCAGCAAAAACAACCGGATCGTGAGGAAATAGAGGCAATGCTGGCTAAGGTGGGATTATCTGGATATGGCAGTCGCTATCCCAATGAATTGTCAGGTGGTCAAAAGCAGCGAGTGGCAATTGCGCGTTCACTGATTAAAAGTCCGCAGATCTTATTGGCAGATGAACCAACTGGGGCGCTTGACAGCGTCACTGGAACAGAAATTTTTACTACTTTAAAAGAATTGGCGCAAGAAAAATTAGTCATTGTGGTGAGTCATGATGAAGAGTCTGCACATCGCTATGCAGATCGCATCATTCGTTTCGCAGATGGCCGTGTGATTGAGAATACCAACAGTGAGGTGGCAGAGGATGATGAGACCTTTGTGCCGATCCGCTCTCATCTGCCTTTTAAGGATAGTTTCCACCTTGGCATTACATGTTTGCGGCATAAGAAATTGCGCATGATCTTTACCATTCTATTGACAAGTTTTGCATTACTAACTTTGGCTTTATCTGACAGCATCGGTAATTTCAATGATGTGGATGTACAATACAAAGCGATGCAAGATCATGATATGGATATCGTAGGGATTCGTCGGCAGATAATGGATGAGGATGGGAATACCTATATTCATTGGCAGGAAAATTTATTGGCAATCAATAAGGCAGCGGCAGTCTCTTTATTAAATGAATTGGATGGAAAAGTCGCAAAAGTGTATGATTCACAAGATTATGCTCTAAACTTAAATCATCTTGGTATATTTTCCACAAATGCCTCTGTATACGAGGAAGCGTGTACGCGGTATCGTTTGACTGAACTGGGCAGTTTCGATGATCTGGGAATCAAAGAAGTGATCGGAACCTTTCCACAAACCAATCAAGAAGCAGCAATTTCTTCTTATTTGGCAGATCAAATTTTAAATAATGGCATTAGTGATAAAAATGGTGGATTGACTCATTTTACTTCTTATGAGGAGATCATTCAAAAGGCAACATTGAATATCGCAAATCATCCTATTCGTATCACCGCAATCGTTCCACATGATTTGTCTGCTTATGATGAATTGAAACAGCGCACCATGAGCCAGATGAGTGAGAAGGATTACAGTCTTTATCGCAGTTTTCGCAATATTGTGAATCAAAATTGTGAGCAGATTATGGTAAAAGAGGGGTTCGTCAAAGGATTGGCATTACCAAAAAGTACGGTGCTTTACAGTCCTTCCGGATGGATTCAGTTTTATACGAGTGATGGCAAGAAAGAAGGAGATCAGGAGCAAGGCGAAATTTCTTATACGTATGATGGTGCCAATGCCACTGTGAATACCGCAACACGCAGCGCTTATCCTGTTTCATTAACGTATCCGCAGGAAGAAATTACGTATTATGATGGAAAGACACTGCAAAGTTGTACACACTTGAACAACAATGAGGTAATTTGGAGTATGCGTACGCTGGCAGACTACCTTGGCAATGAGGAAATATATCAAGCGGAATTTATCGCAAAAAGTGAAGCGGAAAAGAATGCATATTACAAACGCATGGCTGATCATGTGGTTGGAAAGAAAGTAAAGTTATTCTATAATGATGTAAGCACCATGTATCGTCCTTTATTGGATCAAGAGGTATTGATTAAAGGTGTAATCTTAAGCAATGATGATATACAGAATTGGAGTGAAGAAAATAATGATTATGCCGCAAAAGAGTTGATTGAACCATTGATCAATGATCCCTTCTATATCGGAGAACTGCTAATGCATAAAGAAGGAAGTGATCTTTATCATCTTTTGAAGCAATATCCCTTAAGCCAAGAATATGCGGCGCATACCATCGCCACGGATGATGTGATCAGTGTAGAGGGATTCGCTGATTTTGCGACGAAAGCATTCTTTATCGCAAGCATTGCCTTCTTCTGCTTTGCCGGGGCGTTGATGATGAATTTCATTGTCGTTTCTATTGCTTATCGCAAAAAGGAGATTGGCATCCTTCGTTCCATCGGCGCGCGCAGTTTGGATGTAATCAAAATATTTGTTTGGGAGACAGTATTGTTGGCTTTGATTTCCTATATCATAACTGTTGTGACGATGTATGGATTGGCCTCAATCATCAATACCTTTGCGATGGATTCCATTGGCATGTTAATATCGCCGGTTATCATTACTTGGCGACAGCCATTGTTATTGCTTGGTATTGTGATCGTGATTTCTTGTATGGCGAGTCTTTTGCCGATTTTGCGGATTGGGCGTCAGCGTCCCATTGATGCGATTAAAAAATAAAAAAACATAGCGGCATAAAAGAGAAAAGTATCCAATATACGGATACTTTTTTGTATTTGCTAAAAGAGTGATCGTAATGTAGGAGTGAGGAGAAGGATCGGCAAGAAGAAGAAAGAGAGTGGGAAGTTTGCGGTAGAAAAAAGGCTTTTGCTTATGCAAGAGCCGTTGATTGAATACATTCATTTTCTCAATAAGCAAAGATATTGATCTTACTTCATGGGATCATTGGTTTCCTTTTGCGATTGTTCATCAAGGGAGATAATTCCTGTATCATTTACCTGTAAACGGCGTTTTTCCAATACATGATTGATGAAAGTAGCGAACAGGGAATAACAGAATGCAGTAGTGGGTACAGCCAGCAGCATGCCGATGATACCAAACTGTGCGCCAAAGACGAAGATGGACAACAATACCCATAATCCGGGCAAACCAACAGAATTACCGACTACCCTTGGATAGATGACATTATCTTCAAATTGCTGCATCAGTTGGTAATAAATAATGAATAAAACGGATGTCCCAAAGTCCTGTGACAAGATTAAAATTGCGCCAATACTCATCGCGAACATGGATCCGAATACCGGCACCAAAGAACATATGGCAATCAGTGTGGAAATCAGTTCTGGATAGGGGAATTGGAATAAATTCATGGTCGCATAATACAAAATCCATAATATACCGGCTTCTACCAATTGGCCGGTGATGAAACTGGAGAAGATACGATTGGCCTTCGTTCCCCATACAAAAATGATTTCGGAACGCTGTTTGCCAAACGCCGCTACCACAACCTTACGGGTTTGGCGAATGAAAGTTTCCTTGCTGGATAACAGATAGAGCGAAAACATAAAGCCGGTGAAAATAACGGCAAACTGAGCAGTCAAGGACATGGCATTATCCCATATTCCCCCTGCACTGTTGGAAAGAAAATTCAATGCATCTGTGGAGATCTTTGCCCAATCCATGCTTTTCATATTGAGCAGCTCCTGAATTTGAGCAATGTCAGTTAAACGATAATCAATATTCAATGATTTTAGCAAATCATCTACATTATTTACCAAGCCTATAAAAAACGAAGATAGATTGTTTAGCAACTGCATTAAACTTTCAGCAATACGCGGTACGATAATACTAAACATCAGCAGCAAAATGCCAAATACAATGAGCAGGGATAATGTGATTGCAATTCCGCGAATCATCCGCTCAAAAAAAGAACCTTGCGGAATCAGACGTCGCAATAACTTTTCCACACGTACCATTACTACATTTAAAACAAAGGCGAAGCCGATTGCATACAGCATGGATTGAAACATACTGATCAGACTGTGCAGAGTAGCGGATATGGATTCAAAACGAAAGATAAACGCTGCCAGAAGGAGGGCATAGGTTACTAGAATCAGCCATGGCCGTATTGTTTTGAAATCTTCATGATTTGGATATTTCATGATGGAACTCCTCTCTTGATCATTCATACACGATGAAACACGTAAGAATATTGTAAAATAGATGAGGAAAGAATACAAGTCAGAAGTGAAAAAAGCAGTCAACTGCTTTGTCTTGTGTATAGATTTCATTTGAATACGTGTATTATGATAGAGAAATTAAAGATCGTTATGATCATATGTACTTTGTATGTTTGCATGATATGATTTCATTTCATGGGATCTATCATAATTTGTGCTACCTGCTTATCATTATAGAAAATGCGTTCTATGAAGGAATGATCTTTTTTATCCTTTCAAATTTATCAGAATATATGCATATGAATGACTTGAAAATTACATTGTATGAATATACATTTGAAAGAAAATTTTATTAAATTCACATCATAATGCATCTGAATAAAGTAATTCAACCTACGGTTACAAAAACGTCAAAAAATGTGAATAATGTTCGCTTGAGGTTGTGAGATTGCTTTGTTATACTAGTCTCAAGAAGGAAGGAGATGCGCTAATGGAGTTAAAGGATACGATTCGCTATTTCCGTAAGAATTGTCATATGACGCAAGAGGAATTGGCTAAATGTCTGCATGTCACGCATGCGGCAATCAGTAAATGGGAGCGTGGTTTTGCCTTCCCTGACATTAAACTGCTTCCCGTCATGGCCCGTTTATTTCAAACGGATGTCAATACGTTATTATCTTTTGATGATACGCTGAATGACAAGGAAATTGCCTTACTGTTAAAACCGTTAGATGCAATTTTAGATTTGCGGGAGGCATTTGCTTATGTAGAAAAACAACTGTTTGCGTATCCCGGTTGTGAACGCTTGCGACTTGCCTGTGCGGATGAGTTGATGCGCAGGTTGATTAAGTGTGAAGTAAACAGTGATTATTATGAGGAAATGGAAAAACAATTATTATTATGGTATCAGTCTCTTAGCGACAGCAGGGATGCAGAGATTGCTGTTCTGGGCAAAGAACGCATGGTAGCACATTATTTACGCAAGGAGGAGTTTGGGAAAGCAAGAGAATTGCTGGAGCAGTTGTCGCAACAAGGGCAAGAGCAGTCAAAGCGTTTGCGTTTACAATATTTTTTAGCGCTTCATCAATATGATGAGGCAGAGCAACTCTGTGAGGAACAACTGTATCAACAGGGGAATGAATTGATTGCTCTGCTGATGCAGTTAATTGAATTGCGGCGCAAGCGAAAGCACTTTGATACAGTAGATGATTTGATTGCAATGATTGGATCTTTATGTAAATTATTGGGGATATGGCCGTATCCTTCTTTGATGGCTGCGTTTGAAACCGCCGTAGTTAAGCAAGACCATGAGCAGATTTTAGCACTTGCGGAACAAATGCTGCATTGCTTTGATGATCCACTGCCGCAAGATCAATCCTTTTTTCTGCATTTAAAACAGAGCGTTCCCACCATGGAAATCATAGGGCAATGTCGTAGTGCTTTGTTGCAATTCTTTCAAAGTGAAGCATTATCTTTTATGGCAGATGAACCGCGTTTCATAGCTTTAATGAAACAGTATCACTGTCCGATGGTATGCCGCTAAGCGATAAAGAATAAGGCATTTAACATCAATAAATACGGAGGAATCGTGATCAAATAGGTAACATTAAAAAAACTGTCTTGCGACAGTTTTTAGTTTTCGTTAAAATAAACTTCTTGGCGTATCACGATATTACCCTGAATCACTGCGCCACGTTCAACTTCAATATCATTCGCATTGACATCGCCGACAATAGCACTGGTAGATAGAAAACGTACGCTTTCTGATACCATCGCATTGCCTTTGATTCGACCACCGTTCAATAACTCATAAGCTTCTACATTACCATCAATGGTAGAACTTTCCGTAATCTGCATATTACCACCACATCCGATATCACCTACAACAATCGCATTATCCAAATAGGCGTTGCTACAACTGATGGTACCTTCTACAATGCCATAAATGGAGAGATTCGCATTGCATAGAATATCACCTTTGACATGTCCATGAATCAATAAATCTCCATCGGTTTCGATGTTACCGTTGATTACCGTACTTTTTGAAATGGTAGTTGCTTGTCCGCTGTCATTATTGGAATGCTGAGATGGAAAAGTGCTACGCTTATAGCTTTGTTGATTATAATCGGGTTCATGGTACGTAGACGCATGATCATAACTTGTGTCATTATCATACAGCGGTTTACTTTGCTCATCCAATGCTTGTTCATAGTCTTGTCCTTGTTCATAAGACTGTGACATGGCTTCCATGTTATCATAATTTGTGTCCGGTTGCACATTTTGATAATTGTCTTCCTTCAGCATATCGTCAAATGCATCCTTCGCATAAGTGTTTTGTGGTTCAAATGACTCTTGCGGCTGTTGGAACTGAGGGTTTTGTGCCTGTGCTGTATTTTGCTGCGGCTGGATCGGAGTTTTCTGCTGATTTTTTTGCGCATATGTCTGTTTCTGCCGTTCATACCACTTCATATATATTTCCTCCTCTTATCATCACCATTTAAGATATTATAACATTATTCTACTATAATTTATATAATTTCTTCTGCTTTTTTTCGACAAAGTGTACAAATAGTCCTGAAACATGGGCTTAAAAGAGGGTTTTACCTTCTTCCTTACTAAGCAAGGAATCATTATTTATGTGTATTCAATGGTTCCTCAGCTAATTTATTTTTATATGATTCGCATAGCGAAGCGCAAACTGCTTTGCTTGAAATGGATCATCAGGCTATGGTATGATAGGAGGGAAAGAGGGGATTCGGATGACAAAAACTATGGCAAATGTAATTTTGATGCTGGTAACTATTATATGGGGGGGAGGATTTATTGCGACCAGTACCGCACTAGATAGTTTTGCGCCTTTCAGTGTAATGGCTATTCGCTTCATCGGTGCCGCAATATTGCCGATTCTTATTGCTTGGCGCAAATGGCAGGGGATGACTTTGCGTGAAGTGGGCCAAGGTGTGCTGGTAGGAATATTTTTATTTTTGGCATTTGCTTTTCAAACCTTTGGTTTGCAGATGACAACACCGGGAAAAAATGCGTTTCTAACCGCAACCTATGTGATTTTTGTACCCTACATATTGTGGTTATTTCAAAAACGCAAATTACAACGTAAGGAGTGGATTGCCTCTTTTTTGTGCATTTTGGGGATTGCTTTGCTAACCTTACGGCAAGATGCCTTTTTGCTTACTTTGGGTGATGCACTTTCTTTTATTTGTGCACTGTTTTTTGCAGTTCATATTATTACATTGGAACGTTATGGTTCCCACAGTGATGTATTTGTAATGACTGCTCTGCAAATGGGAACTGCCGGTATTTTATCAGCGATTTGTGCCTGCTTATTTGAACGATGGCCTGCTCAGTTTTCTGATGAAGCGATTCTATCCTTGCTGTATTCTATTTTTATCGCAACCATGCTGGCTTATTTGCTTCAAACATGGGCGCAGAAATATACAGATGCCAATAGCGTTTCTATGATTCTTTCCATGGAGGCATTATGGGCAAGTATTTTTTCCTTCTTGTTTTTACAGGAAACCATGAGTCCGGTGATGATGATTGGGGCTGCACTCATTTTGATCGCAGTATTGTCAATGGAGTACCAACCACGTAAACATAAACAAGTGCAGCGCTGAGTCAGGCTGCTTTTTATATGTGCTAAGTGGAAGTTTTAGAATGGATGGAGATACACAAATCTTACGCATCATCATACATGAAATGCGATGGTAATGACATATTCTGTAAATGGGTATTTACTAAGTGGATTGTCATTTGTTTTAGGTATTATTTGTCCTTGTCGAAATAGCCAAAAGCGAATGCGGAAAATTCATCAATTTACTCTTTTCATGTGATATTTTTGTGGTATAATTGATTTGTGAAAAAAAGTACAAGGTAAGATTACTGCTGAAAAAAGCACAGGATTGTGCGAGAATGGGAGGAACTATGTCATTATTTGAGCATGAGGCAAGACAATTTAAATTTGATGTATTGCGCGAGGTTTCGCGACGCTGTTTTGATGGGAAACTGGATGAGACGATTGTGGATGATTTGGCATATCAACTGATTCCGGGGAAACATGCGGATTTTCGCTGTTGCGTCTATAAGGAGCGAGAAATCATTCGCCAACGTACCCGAATGGCAATGGGGAAGGCTCCCACTTTAACAAAGCAAGATAATCCACGTCAAATTGTGCGGGTGATTGAGGCAGCCTGCGATGGATGCAGTATCCGTAAAATATTGGTAACGGATAACTGCCGCAAATGTATGGCAAAGTCTTGTATGGCCGCATGTAAATTTGATGCGATGCGGATGGGTGCGGATCACGCCTATATAGATTATGCAAAATGCAAGGAATGCGGCGCTTGTGTGAATGCGTGTCCATTCAATGCGATTGTGGAGACAATGCGTCCATGTAGGGCAAGTTGTCCTGTGGATGCCATTGAAATGGATGAAAATGGCTTGGCTCAGATTGATGAAGAAAAATGTATCAACTGCGGAGCGTGTCAGGCAAAATGTCCATTTGGAGCGATTGAGGATATGTCTTGGATGACGGATGTAATCAATGAGTTGCGAAACAAAACGAAGATGTTTGCGATTTTTGCTCCATCTTTACAAGGGCAATTTGATGAGGCAACTTTACCTCAGATCAAACAGGCGATTCGTGAACTTGGCTTTGAACAGGCATACGAAGCGGCAATTGGTGCCGATGCAGTGGCTTGGTATGAGCGTGAGGATGCGTTGAAGCATAAAGCAGAAGGAAAGAAAATCACAACCTCTTGCTGCCCTGCCTTTGTCAACTTAGCGCGCCAGCATTTCCCGATTGTCTATGAAAACAACGTATCACATATGGTATCTCCAATGGTAGCCATCGGCCGCTATTTAAAACATCATTATCCGGATCATAAACTGGTATTCATGGGGCCGTGTGTGGCGAAAAAACAGGAGGTTCAAGATTCCTGCATTGATTACTGTCTGACGTTTGAAGAGGTTGCGGCAATGTTGGTCAGCCGACAGATCTCTCCGGAAAATGTGATACCATGCGAAGATGATATCGCATCTACCCATGGCCGTAATTTCGCGATTGGCGGCGGAGTATCCAAGGCAATGTTAGAGGCGTTGAAAGAGAACAGCGAGGATGAGGTAAGCGCTGAGTATGCGGATGGTTCTGCGGCCTGCAAAAAGGCATTGCTATTGATGAAGGTCAATCGTTTTCAAGCAGATGTATTGGAAGGAATGGCATGTGTCGGTGGCTGTATTTGCGGCCCTGCATCCATTGAAAACGCACCGAAAATCAAAGCCCGTATGGCTAAGGAAAACGCAAACTATAAAGATAAAACAATTGCTTCTACCTTACAGACCTTTGATTTCAGCGATATTGATTTACATCGTTAAAAAAATACACAAAGAAACCTGTCGTTTTAAAAAGACAGGTTTTTATTGTTTATATAAATCCGAAATGCATTGCTGCACCGATTTGCTTAAACTTCCTCCTCTAGCCATTGCGCACCTTTGGCAAAGGTTTGCTTTTTTAAATGCTTATGTGCTTTCAAAAAATAAACTTGTCGTATCCATACGATCACTTGAATCAATGTACAGATTAAGGTGATGCTGATTAGGAGCATAGGGTATTTCAAATCATAGAACCATGACATAGAAACATCACCTGCTACCTGCATAACATAACTTTGAATCAGCATTGCCAGGACAGAACCCAAAGTGAGAAATATGCAAAAGCCGCTTGTTTTTTTATGAAATAAGGAACAGTATGTGAAATAAAGTGCCATGATGAGCAGTACAATAACGGCAAAATAATGAGAAAGACATATAGCTTCAAACGGATTATTTTGAAAATCAAAAAATGGCATAGAATCACTCCCTTCCTGAACATTTTTTCATAATACGGTCTTTTTTTATCAAATACATTATAGCTGTTTCCTTAATGAAAGGCAATGTTAGCATGGTTGTGTCTTTGGCTATTTCCTGATACAATGATGAAAAGGAGGATGCATATGCTTTGGAAAACAGATGAAATTATCACAATCCCATTGAACGATGGAATTGTAATAGATTATATGGAGGATCGTTTTGTCCTGATTGTGAAAGACACGTTTTGGAGTAACCATGAATGTCACGCATTGATACACAATCCCTTACACATCTATTTTGTCTATGAACGGATCTGTGCTTTGTTTCTATTGGAGAATGTGGATTCGATTGATACGAGTGATGCGGTTTTTGATATTCATAACTGTGATGAAGCGAAGTCACTGTTACAAAAAGAACGCTATGATTTGGAACTCTATTTGATAGATGGAACACAGCGCATCTGTGCCACTCGTCGCATCAGTTTTACGCAAGGGGACAGTGCAATCATCCGCACTTATTTACAAATGCAGATGGACACGCCCTATGATGATGATGGCTTCGATCATGCTTTAGCTAAACTGCAAGGTATGTATGAACCCTTTGAAATGGAAGAAATGGCAAAGGTAAAAAGTGTGTTTTAAAGTTAGATGATTGGTTTGTTAACTCAAGTATCATCAATCACATAACGTGCAATGCTTGCCCTATTGGCAAAACAAACCTACATCACCATTCACCAATGATCCGATTAAAAAAGAGGGCTATGCTTTCATTTGAAAGTATGCTATAATAAGGTCGTCTATTAGACTTGTCAGTGAATCGGTAGCCGTTGATCAAAGATGTAGTACCTGTTATATCCTTGCCAAAGAGAGGGAGTGCTTGCTGAAAACTCCTGCATGGATTCAGGGAACGCTGCTTTGTGAGGAAACCGCGTGAAGCAATCGACGATACAGATGGAAAGGTGCACTTGAATACAAGTGAATCGGGATGGTACCGCGGAAATGTTTCGTTCCTGAATATGACAGGAGCGTTTTTTTATGAAGGAGGAAATTATGAAACAATTAACAGGTAATGAAGTCAGACAGATGTTTTTGGATTTTTTTCGTTCTAAGGATCATATGATTGAACCGGGTGCTTCGCTTGTTCCCCATAATGATCCCACGCTGTTGTGGATCAATGCCGGTGTTGCCGCATTGAAAAAGTATTTTGATGGTTCGCAGAAGCCACAAAAGCCAAGAATCGCAAATGCGCAGAAATCCATCCGCACCAATGATATTGAAAATGTCGGAAAAACAGCCCGTCATCATACTTTTTTTGAGATGTTGGGAAATTTCTCGATCGGCGATTATTTCAAGGAGGATGCGATTTGTTTCGCATGGGAGTTTTTAACCAGTGAGGAATGGATTCATTTCCCTAAGGATAAATTGTATATTTCTGTCTATGAGGATGATGATGAGGCATATCAGATCTGGACACAGCGCTGTGGCGTAGATCCTGCTCATATATTGAAAACAAAAGATAATTTCTGGGAGATTGGAGAAGGCCCGGGTGGACCGGACAGCGAGATTTTCTATGATCGTGGGGATGCCTATGATCCGCAAGGGTTGGGTGAGCGTTTGTTCTTTGAAGAGATCGACAATGATCGCTACATAGAGGTATGGAATGTTGTATTCTCACAATATGATTGTAAACCGGAATTGCCGCGTAAGGATTATAAGGAATTACCGCAGAAAAACATTGATACGGGTATGGGATTGGAGCGTTTGGTATCTTTGATTCAAGGCGGTGAGACCAATTTCGATACCGATTTGTTTTTGCCGATCATTCATGCTTGTGAAACCTATTGTAAGCATCCATATGAGGGCGAGTATAAAATGGCTTATCGCGTGATTGCCGATCATGTGCGCACGGTTACGTTTGCTTTGGCAGATGGTGCGCTGTTTGCCAATGAAGGTAGAGGCTATGTACTGCGGCGTGTGCTAAGGCGGGCGGTTCGTTATGGTCGTAAACTGGAAATTGAAGGAGCGTTCATGTATCGCTTGGTGCCGGTGGTTTATGAGATTATGAAGGATTTCTACCCTTACTTAGAATCAAAATTGGATACGATTGCTCGTTTGATTAAAGCTGAGGAAGAACGCTTCTCCTTGACTTTGGCAGATGGAGAAAAACTGTTGTATGAGTTGATGGCAAAAAGTGAGGGCTGCATTGATGGCGCCAGCGCATTTAAATTGTATGACACCTATGGTTTTCCTTTTGAACTCACACTGGAAATTGCGCAGGAGCATGGCTTGGCGGTAGATCAGGAAGGGTTCAGGCAACAGATGGAACAACAGCGGGAACGGGCTAGAGCGGCCCGTGACAATGCTCAGTCGATGTCCTCGCAATCTGCGGCATTGATGAACTTCACAGCGGAAAGTCAATTTTTGGGATATGAACAAATGTGCTGTGAGGCCAAGGTGATCGGGTTATTCAAAAATGGAGAAGCAGTTCAGGAATTGTGTGATGAAGGTGATGTGATCTTTGATCAAACCGTGTTCTATGCGGAAAGCGGTGGTCAGGCAGCGGATCATGGCCGTTTGGAAAATGAGGAGTTCGCGGCAACTGTTGAGCAAGTGATCAAAGCACCGCATAAGCAACACCTGCATCATATTTCCTTGCAATACGGAACTTTGCATCTTCATGATCAAGTCAAGATGTCCATAGATAGGGTAAAGCGTCGTATGACAACGGCAAATCATTCCTGTACTCATTTACTTCAAAGTGCCTTAAAACAAGTGGTAGGAACACATGTGGCACAGGCCGGTTCTTTTGTCAATGAAGAATATTTGCGCTTTGATTTCACTCATTTTGAAAAACTCAGTGATGTGCAGTTGAATGAAATCGAACAGTTGGTCAATCGTCATATTGCGGCTAATTATCCCGTTACCAAGGAATTGATGGAAATCGAGCAGGCAAAACAAAGCGGCGCAACGGCATTATTTGATGAAAAATATGGTGAAATTGTTCGCGTCGTTACGATGGGTGAGGTATCGAAGGAATTTTGCGGTGGTACGCATGTGAATGCGACCGGTGAGATCGGTGTATGTAAACTGATTGGGGAGGAAAGCATTGGATCGGGGATTCGTCGTATTACGGCCAAGACAGGGTATGACGCATATAGTGAATTTGCCAAGGAAGAGGAACGCCTGAAACAGATCGCATCCTTGCTCAAGATGAATGGTATCCATCAAGTAGTCGATAAAGTGGCACAATTGATTCATACGGAGGAACACTTGAAAAAACAACTGGCAACGTTACAAGGACAGTTATTTTCTCTAAAGGCATTAGAACTGCTGGAACATGCGCAAACGGCAGGTGAATTGCGTATTGTGGCAGCACGTATGGATGGCGCAGACGCCAATGCATTAAAGGATATTGCCAATACCATCAAGGAAAAAGAAGCACGTGCGGTGGTATGCTTGGCCTCAGTAAACGAAGATAAGGTTATTTTTGTCGCCGGCGCCGGTACCTTGGCCGTGAAAAGCGGTGTTAAATGCGGAGATCTGGTGAAAGAAGCAGCACAGATATGCGATGGCAAAGGCGGAGGACGCCCTGATTTAGCCCAATCCGGAGCGAAAAATGTCGCAAAAACAGACGAAGCTCTGCGTTTCATGCAAAATAAACTCGGATTAACACTTTAAATTTATTCATTTTTACGATAAAATATTATATAGACAAGAAAAGGGGGTAATACCATGAAAGATATTACTGAAACAATGTCATTCAAATCAGATGAACTGCGCAGGGATAACATTAAGCACATTTTGCGCATCGTAAAGGAAGCGCTGGATGAGCGTGGATATAATTCTGTTAATCAGTTGGCCGGTTATCTGATTTCCAATGATCCTGCTTATATCTCCTCTCATAATAATGCGCGTACGATCATTCAGAGTGTGGAGCGCTATGAGATTATTGAGGAATTGGTACGTGCCTACCTTGAGGACGAGCAATAAATGCGCATATTAGGACTTGATTTGGGGAGTGTCACTTGCGGAGTTGCCATTTCTGATGCCTTGGGCATGATTGCGCGCCGCTTGGTAACACTGCGTTTTGCGTCTGATGATTATGAGGATGCTTTTCATCAGGTATCAGAAATCATCAAGGAACAGCGCATTGAGACGATTGTATTGGGTTTGCCCAAACATATGAACGGTGACGTAGGAATACGCGGTGAAATTTCAATCGCATTTCAAAAACGTCTGGAGTCACTGGGCGTTCAGGTCATTCTTTGGGATGAGCGCCTGACTACGGCAGCAGCTCAGCGTATTCTAATTGCGGGGGATGTATCACGTAAAAAACGAAAGAAGCTGATCGACCAGATGGCCGCAGTACAAATTCTGCAAAGTTATCTCGACAGCCAAGCTTAGGGGTATGATTACCCCTTACTTTATGATAGGAGGATATTATGATTGAATCAAACACGCTGTTTGTCCGTGATGAGGACGGCAAGGAATTAGAAATGGAAATCCTGTTTACGTTTGAGGATGAGGAACGCAAGAAAAAGTATGTGGTATTCAGCGATCCGCAAAGTGAGGATGGCGAGGTGTTTGCCTCTGCTTATGATGATGCCGGGAATTTATTGCCGATTGAAACTGACAGCGAATGGGAGATGGTGGAGGAAGTGCTAGGAGCGTTCAACGAGGATGAGGATCAGGAATAAGGGGGTACTTATCGGGCTGATTGCGTTTATCGCTGTCGTAATCATTGCCTTGAGTGGTTTCTTGTTTTACCAAATCAATCTTCAGCCGGTATCTGCTGATAGTGACATGGTCAGCTTTGAGGTGAAAGAGGGAGATGGCGCAAATGAAGTCATCGCTCGATTAGTGGAGGCAGATATCATAAAAAATGAACTAAGTGCAAAGATTTATGCTAAACTGAATGGCCTACACGAGATGAAAGCCGGTCAGTTTCAATTGGATCGTGCTTGGAATTGTGGTGATATTCTGCGTTATTTGAATGATTCAGGAAATGCGGCACAAGCCTCTGTACGTATCACCATTCCAGAAGGATTGTGGGCTAAGGATATTGCGGCACGGCTAGAAAAGGAACTAGGTATCTCTGCACAGGAGTTATTGGCACTGTGGAATGATGATGCTTATTTACAAACGCTGATCAATCAATATGAATTTTTGGATGAGCGTATATTAAATGATCAGACCCGTGTGAAACTGGAAGGTTATCTGTATCCCGAAACGTATGATTTTCCATTGGATGCGACCAAAGAGGAAGTTACTGAGACCTTTTTGAATCAGTTTGCATATATTTATGAACAATATCGTTCAGATATTGAAGCAAGTGGAAAAAGTATGCATGATGTTATTACTTTGGCATCTTTGGTTCAGTATGAGGCAAGTAGCGAAGCGGATATGAAGTTAATTGCTGGGGTGTTTGGCAATCGGTTAATTCGTTATATGCGTTTGGAATCCAGTGTAACTGTCTGCTATGCGTTATATGAGGAGTATGAGCATGCGCAGGATTGTGAGGTCAATGCGGATATTGATTCTCCGTATAATACCTATCTTTATGATGGCTTGCCCATTGGTCCGATCCTCAACCCAGGCGCTATGGCAATTGATGCGGTATTGCATCCGACACCAAGCAATTATCTGTTCTTTATGGCAGATATTTATGGAGATGGTACGGTTTATTATGCCGAGACTTTGGAGGAACATGAGGCCAATGTGGAGCGCTATTTGCGTTAGGTCATCCATTGAATCAAGCAGTTTTTAGATCAGTTTATAAAGTCACGAAAGTGATCTTATGATTGTTTGGCACATGACAAATTTCGGTAGTATTATCAAGTAAAACGTGCTATAATAGGACGAACGAATAAGGAGTGAAACTATGGCGCAGGATAAATTTTTAGTAACCCAAGCCGGGTTGGATGAATTAAAAAGAGAGCAGGATGAACTGATTCACGTTGTACGCAAAGAGGTCATTCGAGAATTACAGGAGGCACGCGCACAGGGTGACTTGAGCGAGAATGCTGATTATGACGCCGCAAGAGATCATCAGGCAAGAGTTGAGGCAAGAATCCGTGATTTAGAAGCGATGATTGCCAATGCGGAAATCATTGAGGAGGACAAAAGTGTCTCTTCCAGCAAATCCGTTTCTTTGGGTTCTACGGTGACGATTTTGGATCTTTCTACTAAGGAAGAAGAGACATATACCATCGTTGGTTCGATTGAAGCCGATCCATTGAATGGCAAACTGTCCAATATTACCCCGTTGGCGGTGGCTTTAATGGATGGCAAGGTCGGAGATACGATTCATGTATCTGAGGTTGAAGAGCCATATGATGTGAAGATTGTTTCTTTGCGATAAGTGAAGAATGTGCCTCATCTAAGGCTTATGAAAGGGAATACCTGTATCTTCGCAAAATATCAAATTATTGTTATTGATATAGAAAAAATAGAATATTTCTGTAAAGCAGTTCTTGTTTGTGTATAACATAAGCAGGAGGTGCTTTTTATGTGGATGCATTTCAAGAACTGGTACCAATCTATACGTTTAGGTATAAAGAAGCGGCACAGAATGTGGTTCATATTGTTTGGCTTGGCAGGAGTATTCGCTGTGAGCGTCTGGATAAGTCAACCGTTTCAAACAGCGATTTCTGTTGTTGAACGGCCACAAGTGAAACAGGTTGAAATCAAGGGGGCAGTGGTTGAGCCGGGTATTTATGAGCTGTCTTGGGATGCGACGGTAGGGGATGCATTGAGTGCGGCAGGTGGGGTGAGTGAGGAAGGGGATCTTGCATCGCTGAATCAAACTCGTCAAGTCCTTGTAAATGAGGTCATTGTGGTGCCACAGCGGCGTACGGAATGCATCTCTATCAATACGGCATCGCTGAGTGAGTTGGATCGTTTACCCGGAATTGGAAAAGCAATGGCAGAGCGTATCCTTACGGAACGGGAACGCATGCCATTTCTTCAATTGGAAGATTTAAAGCGGGTAAAGGGA
Source organism: Erysipelotrichaceae bacterium (assembly GCA_022799495.1). Lineage (GTDB taxonomy): Bacteria > Bacillota_I > Bacilli_A > Erysipelotrichales > Erysipelotrichaceae > C-19. The sequence continues at coordinate 17,834 of JAAWON010000024.1, forward strand.
ATCGGAGATAAAACATTTGAAAAATTGCGGGATCAAATCTGCTTATGAAGCATGATTGGCTGTTTACTGCCCTGTTTGTTTGGTTACTTTGTTTAGTAGAAGAGCGTTATCGTTTGCTTGTACTATTTGTGGCAGTTGTGCTGCTTTGGCGGCGACAAGGACGATATGCGATCCTTTCACTGTTTTTGCTTATATGTTTCTGTGTACGTATCCGGCCTGCGCAAATACCCTCACCGCCGGAAGTAGTATCCTTACGCATCCATGAGATTCGCTCTTCCTATGCGATCGCTTATTGGGAGAACGGTAAAGTATTGTTGTATGGAGCGCAGGAGTATGGAGTGGATGATGTTGTAAATGGGAAAGTAACCTGTACACCGATCCAATCCAATCGTAATTTCCATTTGTTTGATTTTAGCGCATACAGTGGGAAAAGAGGGTTGTATTATGGCTGTGAATTAACAGAAGTAAGCTCAGTAAAACAAGGTAATTCCCCACGTGCATGGCTATGGCAAAAGGTGCACAAAAGTGATGAGAAAGAGAGGGATTGGCTGAAACAAACATTGTTTTCGCTTCATCAGGAACAGGAAGTGGATCAATTGCTTTTGGCCAGTGGAATGCACATCAGTTTTATCCTGCAAGGAATTGCCGCTTTGCTTGCACTCTATATATCTTCACGAAAGGCAAAGGGAATTTGTGTTCTCTTAAGTGCTTTCTTTCTCTATTTCAGCGGTGGAAAGGATTCTTTCTTGCGTATTTTTTTGTTTCGCCTGAGTGCTTGGGGAGTGCCGCATGTATCGACAAAGGATCAACTGGCGCTGTCGCTCATTGCCTTATTATGGATACGTCCTTATTTAGCGGATGAACTGGTATTTGTATTGCCGTTCATACTGCGTCTGGTAAATTGTTTCTGTTTGATTAAAGTACCGCGGATATGGATGTCTTATCTTGTGCTGGCGCCGCTTCAATGGCATTATTTTCATAGGTTGGATGTCTTAGAGATTCTATTGTTTCCATTATTTCGCATATTGTATGGGATGAATTTTCTGCTGGCCATGCTCTGGGTTTTAATGCCATGCATGTGGAACTTTGATATGGCGCAGGGCATACTTTCCTTTTGTACATGGCTGAGACAAATTTCACTGCCGCTGTATTATCAGGCGTCATGGCTATTTTTTATTATTTGGTTGGGGATCGTATTGGCTTATGTTGGTGATGGAAAGCGCAAGTATTTGAAATGGCTGGGTGTATTGGCGCTATGGACACAGGCAGCACCTTATTTGCGTCCTTATGCGGAGGTGATGATGCTGGATGTAGGGCAGGGAGATTGTTTTTTAATCACATTACCGTTCCATCAAGGAAATATATTGATTGATGCTGCGGGAAGTGACTACCGTGATCTTGGTAGTGATATCATTTTACCGATCTTAAAAGCACAAGGGATTCAGCGTTTGGATCTTGTGATTCTCACCCATGCGGATCAAGATCACAGCGGGTCTTTGTCGCAATTAAAAGAACACGTTGATATTGAACGTATTGTTGAGTCGCCACAGGAGGATATCTGGTTCGGGCCTTTTCGGTTTCAATTTTTGGCGCAAGATCAAATCTTTCATGATCGCAATGAGGACAGCGTAGTGACTTATGTAGAATTATATGGTGTTTCCTTTTTGTTTATGGGAGATGCGGGTAAACTGCGCGAATCTGCCATCCTACAGGAATATCCCAATTTACGCGCAGATGTGCTGAAAGTCGGACATCATGGGTCCAACAGTGCCACTTCTTTGGCATTTGTACAACAAGTAAATCCAGCTCTTGCGCTGATTTCCTGTGCGGCGAATGGACGTTATCATCATCCCCATGAGGAAACCCTTACCACTCTTACAAACGCAGGGGTATCCATACTCGATACACCACATGTGGGTGCCGTTTCCATAAAAATTACAAATATCTTTTGTATATACGAGACGGCAACGCATGAATTTGGTATAATAAGAACCAGGTGATCGTATGAGTTATATCATCCATGGTGAGGAACAATATCAGGTGCGCAAGGCGATGGATGCGTTGATTCGTCAACTCATCGGACAGCGTGATGATCTGAATACCATTATTTATGATGCGACGCAGACGGATAGTGATACTGTGTTGGCGGATGCGCAGACCATTCCTTTTTTTACGGATAAAAAATGTATTATAGTTCAAAATGCTGATTTTTTAACAGCGAGTGATACGACGAAATGGGATACGGAAGCGCTCATTCAATATATTAAAACACCATTGCCTTCAACGGTGTTGATTTTATCTACCACTGCCGCAAAACTTGATATGCGCAAGAAAAGTGTAAAACAACTGGTATCCTTATGCAAGGTGACAGTGTGCAATCGCTTGGATCAGGGTTCACTGCCTGCCTATGTTAAGGAACAACTAGCGAAGCGTGGAATCAAGTTGAGTTATGAGGCATTGACTTGTCTGTGCGAGCGTTTACCATTTGATATTGCCGTCATTCAAAACGAACTCGATAAATTGGCATTATACGGTGGTACGTTGGATGAAAGTGCAATTCAAGCACTGGTTTCTCGTTCCTTGGAAGAAGATGTTTTTGCGTTAGTGAATGCGGCGGCGCAATCTGATCATAAACGCATGTTTGCGATATGGGAAGATTTGCAACTTCAAAATAAAGATCCAATTTATCTCATTGCTCTTTTATCCTCGCAATTTCATCTGTTTTATCAGGTGAAAAATGCATTACGGCAAGGAATGCACGCACATGACGAGATCGCGCAGGAACTTGGTGTACATCCTTATCGCGTGAAATTAGCGATACGCAGTGTGGAGCGCTTCTCTTTAGATTCACTCATGGAGATTCTTGCCAATTTGGCACAGTTGGATCAGTCAATAAAGAGTGGAGCGATTGATAAAAAATTGGGTTTTGAGTTATTTTTGTTAAGGATTGGAGCGTGACACTATGAAATCTTTACAAGAACTGTTTCGAATTGGACCGGGTCCATCTTCTTCTCATACATTAGGACCGCAGCGGGCGGCCAAGTTATTTCGGGAGGCTTATCCAAATGCTTCATCCTATAAAGCGGAATTATACGGTTCGCTTTCCTTGACGGGAAAGGGGCATATGAGTGATGTCATTATTGTTTCTACTTTTGCGCCTAGGCCTTGTACGGTATATTTTAAAAGTGGAGAGAATTTAAAACATCCCAATACGATGATGTTATATGCCTATGATGAGCAGGAGCAGTTGATGGATCGCTGGATTGTTTATTCCGTTGGTGGCGGAGCGATTGAGATCGAAGGTAAGGAAAGCAGTGAGGGACAATCAGTTTATCCGCATGCGTCAATGCGTGAAATTCAGTCTTACTGTAAAGAGAAAGGTATCCGTTTATGTGATTATGTGGATCAATTTGAGGAAGTGGATGGCTTTTTAGAGGAAATCCTTTTACAGATGTGTAAAACGGTGGATCAGGGATTAAATACAAGTGGCCTTTTGCCGGGCAAATTGAAACTAGAGCGTATCGGAAGAAAATTATTGGATCGAGCAAATCAGTGCGATCATGCGTTGGAGCGAGAAAAACTATTGCTGAGTGCATATGCGTATAGTGCCAGTGAGGAAAATGCTGCCGGTGGTGTTACTGTAACAGCCCCGACCTTGGGAAGCAGTGGGGTACTCCCGGCGCTGATCTATTATTACTATTACGATCGCAAGGTGCAACGCGAGGCATTGATTAAGGGATTGAAGATTGCTGGAATTATAGGTAATCTCATTAAAACCAATGCGACAATTTCAGGTGCACAAGGTGGCTGTCAGGCGGAAATCGGTGCAGCTTGTGCGATGGGAGCGGCGATGGTTGCTTATCTGCGTGGTTTGGATGATCATCAAATTGAATACGCAGCGGAAATGGGAATTGAACATCATCTTGGTCTCACTTGTGATCCGGTTGGCGGTTATGTGATGATCCCATGTATTGAGCGCAATGCGGTTGCGACACTGCGGGCATTGGATGCGGCCATTTTAGCGGAATTCATATCGAAGGTAAAGCAGAACCGGGTCAGTTTTGATATGATTGTCAATACGATGAATTATACCGGCAAAAAGTTACCGATGGAATTGCGGGAGACTTCGTTGGGGGGGTTGGCCAAAATCGTGCCGGTGGACCCATGTTAGATCTTCCAGATACCAATGGTTACTATGTCTATATGCTTGAATGTAAGGATCGCTCCTATTATACCGGTTGGACGACACATCCCAAACAACGTTTCGCAGCCCATCAAAAGGGGAAAGGTGCGAAGTATACCAAGGTTCATCCACCACTTGCCTGTGTCTATCTGGAACAGTGCGAATCGAAAAGCGCGGCGTTGAAACGGGAGTATGAAATCAAGCAGATGACACGTAAGCAAAAGGAAGCGCTGATCCAAAAGGCAGTGGAGCAAAAAGATAAAGGTTAGTCAAAAGGGTTGGTTTGAGTGGATTTGGTCATAAGCTGCCTTGATTTAAATTTAGAACAGTAGGTTTTTCATCGGCATACGAAAGAACAATATGATGATTGTAGATCAAAGCATTTTATTATTGCACAATTATTGTAAAAACAAGTGAAATATTGTAATTGAAAATGATAATTATAAACTTCTTATTAAAACCATGTAGCGCAATCAAAGTCTGCATGGTTTTTTATCTTCATTTTTTATACTGGGATAACTTTACACTAAATTAAGAATATGATATAGTTTAACTGTTCAAAAAATGAACAAAGAGGTGGCCGTATGGATAAATTGTATACTTTAATGCGTTTATTGGCAGCGCAGCAAATTACTAATCAGCGTGAATTAGCGAAGCAAAGTGGATATTCATTAGGAATGGTGAATACTTTGATTAAGACAATGCAAGAACGTAATTTAGTCATTATCCAGCAATGCGATGCGAAAACAAGATATGTGCTTAGTGAAAAAGGTGTGAAGTTTTTGCATAATATGATTAAGGAGCACCAGTTAAATAAACAGTCGATTCTAGGGAGAAGTAAGGGTTTCATAAAAAAGGCGGTTATTTTGGCGGCTGGAAAGAAAAATGAATTTCCGGGTATACCGGTTGATCTTTTGCCAATTGCAGATGAGGTATGTGCTTTGAAGCGAGCGGTGGACTTACTTCACGAACAAGATATCAATGATATAACAATAGTTATTGGGTATCGTAAAGAATTATATTTAGAACTATTTAATATGCCGGGAATTACTTTTGTAGAAAATGAGCGTTATTTATGGAGTGGATCCATGCAGTCTTTAGCATGTGCTTCACCTTTTATTCAAGAGGATTTTATTCTATTGGAGTGTGATCATATTTTTGAAAAACGTGCTTTAAGTGAATTGTTGGCAAATGATCAGGATACCTGCCTTTTATCACGCGGGATGAGCAATGAGGGGGATGATTGCATGGTTGAATTGGATGAGAACAAAAATATGTTTCGTATCTCCAAGGATATTCGTCAACTGAATCATGTGGACTGCATATTGACCGGTATTCATAAATTATCTTATGTATTTTACCAAAAGATGATGGATTATTTTAACGATAATCGTAATCCTTTATTGAACTATGAATATGTTATAGAATCTATGGCGCGTGATTATCAGGTTCCTGTACTGTATTTGGATGACTTGTTATGTTGGGACATGAATGGACAAGAAATCTATGAAAAAGTGTGCCAGCAGTATTATAAGAAACTTTTAAAACGAGAACAGGAAATTGATCTGCTTGCGCTAAAACAGTTGTTTTGCACATTGATGGGGATAGAAGAAAGTGCGGTTAAGGATTTGTCCTATGCAGGAGGCATGACCAACACAAATTATCGAGTGACTTGTGAGGCCGATACGTATATTTTGCGCATGCCGGGAAAATGTACAGAGGATATGATTTCTCGCAGCGCTGAAAAGTATAATTCAAAAATTGCCTATTTGTTGGGAATTAATGTTGATACTGTTTATTTTGATGAAGCACGGGGAATCAAGATTACGCGCTATGTAGAAGGTGCAGAGACGCTAACACCGCGTATGGCCCGCTTAGAGGAAAATATGAAGCAAAGTGCGCTTTTATTGCGAAAACTTCATACCTCACAGGTACAACTTTCTTCTTCTTTTGATGTGTTTGCTGAATATGAGAAGTATGAGGCATTGATTGAGGAAGCGAATGGTACTTATTATTCAGGCTTCACAGAAGTGCGCAAGGAGTTCTATCGTTTCCGCGATCTTTTAACTCAGATTGGGTTGGAGCACAAGGCTTGTCACAATGATTTGGTGGCAGAGAATTTTATAAAAAATGAACAGCGTATGTATTTGATTGATTGGGAATATGCGGGTATGAATGATCCGATGTGGGATATTGCTGCTCATTTGTTGGAATGTAAATTTGAGCCGAATGAACAGGAACTCTATTTACAGTATTATTTCCAATCAGATCCTTGTACAATTGCACATCGTCAAAAACTATTGATCTTCATGATATGTCAAGATGTATTGTGGAGTGCATGGACGATTGCCAAAGAATTAAAGGGTGAAGATTTTGGTACCTATGGAGTGGAACGCTTTCATCGGGCTCAACAGAATATAAAGGAATACATCAGAAGATATGAATCTGGATCAACGGATGGAAGCAAATGAAAGGAGTAAAATATGCATACCATAAAAAGAGCAATCATCATGGCAGCGGGAAAGGGGCAACGGATGCAGCCAATTACATTGGAAACACCTAAACCTTTAGTAAAAGTAAATGGTACACGGATGATAGATACGGTAATTCATGGCTTACATGCCAATGGGATAAAGGAAATCTATATTGTTGTGGGTTATTTGAAAGAACAGTTTCAATGCTTATGCCATGAGTATGAAGGCGTACAACTGATTGAAAATCCGTTTTATGATACCTGTAATAATATCAGTTCACTTTATGTAGTACGAGATTACCTTGAGGATGTGATGATGTTGGATGGAGATCAGTTCGTTCATAATCCTCATGTTTTAACTCCTTATTTTGAGCGCTCCGGTTATAATGCCGTATGGTGCGAGGGTGAGAGTAACGAGTGGATGATGCAGGTAAAGAATGGCATTGTAACCGGGTGCAGCCGCAATGGTGGTAAACAGGCATGGCAGTTGTATAGTGTTTCTCGATGGAGCAGGGAGGATGGTCAAAAGTTAAAACGCCACTTGGAAATTGAGTTTGTAGAAAAAAGAAAGCATCAGTTGTATTGGGATGATTTAGCAATGTTTTGCTATCCGCAAGAATATGAACTGGGGATATATTCGATGGATTATAATGATATTGTGGAAATCGACAGTCTTGCGGAACTTGCCGCTCTTGATCCCTCTTATGAATATTATATGCCTACTAAAAAGGAGAAACGGGAAAATGAAAGATAAACGAATTGATTGGGTGATTACGCTGCTTCCACTTGCTATTGTTATCGGATTAAGTTTTGTTTTCTTTTTCTTGCCGGAGCAATCAAATCTTGTGCTAAGTCAAATTCGCTTTTTGTTGGGCGATACACTGGGTTCTTATTATTTATTGATTGGGCTTGGTATTTTCTTATTCTCTATTTACATTGCTTGTTCAAAATATGGTAATATTGTTTTGGGAAAACAGAATGAGAAACCCAAGTATTCGTTTTTTGCTTGGGGTGCAATGATGTTTACGGCCGGACTTGCTGCGGATATATTATTTTATTCTTTTTCTGAATGGATTTTATATGCGAATGATCCCCATATTGCCGAGATGGGCAGTATACAAGATTGGGCAAGTGTTTATCCGATTTTTCTTGGTTCTCCTTTATCCT
>JAAWON010000025.1 GCA_022799495.1 Erysipelotrichaceae bacterium
ACTTACTTACCATTAGGGTTTCTCCTCCTTTCGCTGTTAGAGAGAGTCTTAAACATCCCTCACTATTCTTATATACACGAAAAAGGAAAAACCCAAAAATTTTATGCATTTCACATAATTTCACATATTTTCTATATACTGAATATCCATGGATTCTCCATCGCATAAACTTTACCTGATCAAATGAAACTTGTAAACACCATAATCGTGTGCAAAATTAGGTGTTTCAAAGCCTTGCACGATTTGTTTATACAAAGAAAAACAGGCACTCATGCCCGTTTTCCATCATCTTTTCTGTTTTTGTTTCATACATAAGCAACATAACAAGATAGATATCATCATTATAGCCCCATAAGATTCCACATGAGTCCTATCTCCTGTCAATGAGCCACCTACTTGTTCACCGGGGAAATAACTACCTTGTACATCTCCATGTGTCTCTTTTTCATCCGCAATCATTGCGATAATGCCCAATTGATCACTCTCATATACAAGATAACCGTTTTCCATATATGCATGAATCTTTTCATAAGATCCATCCTGATTTCGTCGAATTAAGAAAGCATTGACAAAATCATCTGATATCGGTATGCGAATTTTTAAGGTACCATCCGGTTCTACTTCCTTGCCATCCTGCAACAACTTCACATCAAATACGCGTTGAACCTTCTGTGTGCTCCCGATTAGTTGATCCGCTATCTTAGTCACTTCATCTTTTTTCTCGACAGTCACATCAATTACTTTTAATGCCATATTCGGTAAAAATGTAGAACCATCGGTTTTTTCAATTATGACTCCGTTATCTTCCAAATCTTTAATCGGTTGATAGGTGATATTCATTGTATCATAGATGACTTGTCCATCCTTTTTCACATCGTGATCAGGCTTCCAATCCGTAATCTCCATAATATTCTTATCGGGCTTACCGTCTTTATCCTCATCAATATTGATATCAGGTATCCCATCACCATCAGAATCAATATTAATTTGCGGTTTATCCAGTTTACCATCTGTATTGATATTAAGATCCGGTAAACCATCGAAATCCAAGTCAATGTTTAAATCCGGATAACCATCACCATCTGTATCAATGTGATTCAATCCTTTTAATGTAGTATCAGTATCATAATCAATATTTTGATTGCCATCTTTATCAACCATTGTATCCGGATGCCATTCTTTTACAATTCCTGTATTCAAATTTGCTTTACCATCCTGATCTGTATCAATATTCATAGTTGGTTTTCCTTTTCCTTCACTGTCAATATTTAGTTCAGGAATACCATCACCATTTGTATCCACATTCATTTCTGCTTTTGCGCTAATACCGCTGGAATACTGAATCGAACCCAATGTGACACATTTATTGGGACTCCAATCTTTCAGAAAAACGAGATTCAAATCGGGGTATTCGTCCTGATCTGTATCTAAATTCAAATCAGGGATTCCATCTCCATTGATGTCGATATTATAATCAGGAATGCCATCGTCGTTCTTATCGCCATTGATCGTAATTGTATTGCCATCATCATCCTCTATCTCAATATTCACATCAGGGCACCCATCATGATCCTCATCCCAGAAATCCTTGTTCCCATTATCTAAAATATTTAACAATCCATCCTTAATCGTAAAGGTGTAATTCGGATAATTGTCATTCAACTGTTTCTGTGCGTTTCCCGCTGTAATCGGATAACTGCCAATCGGACTGTATTTCTTCGCTGTTGTGCTTAAATTGATATGCGTGGTGTCCACATTGTCCTTAACGCCATTCCATGTGACTAACTGCGATGTTATATCCTTGAATGTAAGCGGTGGATTCTCTTCTAAGCGTAGTTTTTCCTTATCTTCTATCTCGAATGTAATTGGTTTTGGTAAGACTTTGATCTTTATACCCTTGGTTAAGGGTAGTTCACCATCCGCCGTTCGTGTTACCTTGATCGTGATCTCTGTATTGCCACTGTATGCCAATGCATCAAATTCTGCCTTGTTTCCATTCACGATTGGTTCACTGACAAATACCTTATTGTCAACTTCAAAGGTATATTGCACATTACTGCTTATACTGTCATCTTGAGTGCTTCGGATGGTGAAATGATCCCCATAGGTGATCTTTCCCGGTGTACTCAGTGTCAAAGCACTTTCATCTGCGCCAAGAATATGCAGGATTCCATCTCCTTCGGCCAACTTATAGTTTCGATCTGCCGGTTTTGTCACATGGATTTTTACATCTTTACCTTTGGCATCACTCCAATCATAATGTATCGTAACACCATCATTGGTCCATGCCACATCATTGGCACTTGCATCCACTTCAATTAGCGTATTGCCACTTGTATCAATTACACCATTTGTTTTGATCGTGGGAGTCACGCTACCTGTACCACTGATCACATGAATGGGAAAATCCGCAAAGGCTACATTTCGTTCTCCTTTTTCAATATCAATTGGCAATTCAATGATCTGATCCTCATAATTGCCACTGGGGTCATGACTCACAGCCTCTACCATTACCTTACCGATTTGTGTATTCAAACTCGCATTCAAGATATGCACCGTACCATCCGGATCAACACTGATCACATCGGTTGGACTGCCTGCCTTTAATTGATAAGTCACTGTGCTACCTGTTGGATTGCCCTTTGTATATAAATGAAACTGCTTGTTTTCTGCGAACACTTCCTTCAATGTACTATACTGATCTCCCACCATAGGACGCTGCGTTGTTAAAGTTGAATCCGTTGTATACATAAATGCCTGTGTACCTGCACGTACAGTAAAACTGAGTTCTGCCTGCGCCTCGGCCTGTCCACTCATTCCCTGTTTTTTGGCTACGATTGTTACTGTACCAACACCTTTGATTGTAACCACTCCACTGGTTGAATTGATTTCAATCACATGAGTGCTACCGTCTTTGATTTGATACGTAACGGGATTGGTATTTGAACTACCCTTTACAGTCGCAAACACACTCACATTGGAATCATTAAACTTCACCGTTTTTGCGTTAATGACAACACTTGAATTTTGATTTTCATAAAACTGAAGATTCTCCGCATTTCCCTGCTCAATCTGAATGGTCAAGGGAATTTCTTTCATACTCCACTGATCCCTTACGATCAGTGTAATATGATGATCTTTTACGCCTAAATTCACCTTTGTTTTAATTTCCCCGGTATTGGTAACCATAAAGGAACCATAATCATCCACTTGCTTGATCTCATACGTATACGTTGTATTTCCACTCACACCATTATCCGGTGTACCCTCACTTCCTTGTATCTTGCCAATGGTCCCATTCGCTTTTGCGTTTGGATCACTAGTCGTAAATGTCGGTACATTCATATCGGTAGAATTAGCATCTGGTGTGACACTGCCATTCACCGCACGATAAATCACCACCTCTTTTAACGCCGTGGCTGTATCATAATTGTTCTTACCACTGTTAGGATCATCATCAGCGCTTGCTTGAATGCTTAGTTTTCCATACGCACCGTTTCCGGTATAAGTGATTACACCCGTATCCGGATGAATGCTGACATCTGCGGTGGTAATATTACCCTGCGTTGCAATGATCGCATAGGTTATCTTTGTTCCTTGGGCAGGTGTTGCAAGTGCCGTTTCATACCAGCTATTTTGAGCATCGCTGATACTTTTTTTGGTTTGATTCGCATCATGGAAGGCTACTGACAATGCATGCTTGGCAACAAAAAGATGTACGGTTACACTTTCCACACCTGCACTTGGATCACCGTTTGCATCGACTGCACTTATTTTGAAATAATAATCTCCTGCATCTAAACCGGATGCATCCTTTACCACAACATTGTTACCGGAAACTGTAAAATGCTGATAATCATTCGCATGATTGCTGATACTTGTATCACTGATCACACTGTAAGTAATCGGAAGCACACCGCCGCTGCTGGTGATGGAAGCAACTGCATCCATATGATCCACATTCTTGTGATATTCTAAACCATTCTGTGCACTCACTTGTACACTGAGCGGTTTCACAATTTCCAAAGTTTTCACATTGCTGATCAAACTGGAATGGCTAGGATCACTGCTTGTTTCATCATATACTTCATTCACCAAGGCGATTTTATAAATGCCTTCTGTCAGTCCTGTTGTATCAAACGCATAAGCATAATTACCCGCTTGTGTATCAAGCAATGGTTGATAAGCGATCAAATGATTGCCGGTATCAAAGATCAATGCTGATATCGTATGGTTTGTTCCCTGATTGGCGCTCGCATTTAAATAAATCGTCTCGTCTTTACTGACCTTAGTTAAAGCATTACCTTTTTGATTTGTCATACTTATAAATGTAACATTCATACTTGTATCCAATAATCTTAATTTCAAAGCAGATCCACCCTGTGAAAAATATGGCAGAGAAGCATTAACAGAAAAAGTATCATTAACAGTTGCCCGCATACCAGTACTGCTTGGCTGCGATAATCCAAATACCACATTGGACATATCCAAAAACATATAAGGACGAAAATTACCAGTATGCGTATATTGCGTTTGTGCAATGATCGCCGCTGCGATACTGCCGTTCGCATTGAAATAATACGTAACACCTGAATTGGAAGGATTAAAAAAACTGAAAATCGCCAAGTAGTGATCTGAAAATGCATAGTGATTCACATTCAAGCCTAAATCAGCCGCATTTCCCATCACCGTAAACGGAAAAAAAGTATCCACATCTGCAACTGTTTTCAATACCGCAGTTGCTTCAATACGCAATAATCCTTCATAAGATGGTGTGGTACTTGTTACAGAAGTCGCAGTATAGCGTAAACCGCTTAAATCCCGCGGTGCAATCAGACTCGTGTTCGCATGATTGCGTAAATACTGCGTAAAGGCAGTCTCTTGTTGGTAATAACCGGTTGCCGTGTAATCGACAAAGCAATGATTTCCTACCCCTGCATGCGTATTATATACATTGGTATTTCCGATATCAATTCCAAATCCTTTTGCGGCATATTCATCAGCACCGCTCAGCCAATTTGAAATTGGTGTCCTTGTGACATTGATCGTATCCGTATTGTTATAGTCTGTGTAATTGCGATCATATACAAGAAGTTGAAAAGATAAGGGATTCCCACTTATGGGATAAGTTCCGCCAATAATCACGTGATCACCCTCCTGCAAACCGATATGACTGCCACTGATTCCACTGGGAGCCATGTTCACACGTCCCGTTACATTGCCTCCCACTCGGTAAGTTGGATTGGCCGCCTTTATCATTTCATCTTGGATCTTATCGCTGTACAACACCCCTGCCAAAAGACATCCAACCATAGCCATGATGCTAATCAATGCTCTTTTCCACATGTGAATCAACCCTTTCTGAAACAGTACTGATCTTATTATGAAAAGTCATAACAATAATTTCTGCCCCTTTTATTACATTGCCAAAAACAATACAAAAAAAGCGTACAGATACACTTCTTCCCCTGTTCAATTCACTGTAAGACACATCAATTTGCGATCGCGTTCACCTAAATTTAAAAAAAATAAAAAAACTTCTTATAAGCTTAAGATGCCATCACCCCAATTAAAATGATTCAATCATAGACAAAGATTCCTGTGCATACTGTTCAAAAGCATTGGCCCATCCATCTTCCACTAACTGCTGATACATATAGCGATTGCTGAAGCGCAGTGCTTCATATACATGTACCATTTCTTGCATTGTTTCTTCACTTAATTTTGATAAAGCCTCCGCATCATACGCATATCCCCTTAACAAATAATATGCATCCACCTCATTATCAATCAAATAGTCATGAACCCTAACCGCAGGAAAAAATGCATCCTCCTGCTTCGGATCTTGTTTGACAGTAAGGTTTAACAATTCCATCCCTGTTTTCATTAGTCCAAAAGCCATGACACTCACACACACAGCGATCATATAATTGCCAAATGTGCCGGCCAGTATTTTTGTGATCTGCTTCGAAAGTGATGGTTTGAGTACAAGTGGAAGCATTTGTGCCCATTTACGCTGTTGTGCCAAGCATAAACTGACAAACACCATCCCCATATTTTGCATATGAAAATTCAAGCGTACCTGTTCTTTTTGTTCGTACGCCTCAATCTTTCCTTTCAGTGCATTACGTGCCGCAAACGCTCTGCTTTTCACTGTGCCAATTGGCAAATGTAAAAGCGCCGCTGCTTCCTCCTGCGACAACTGTTTAAAGTATAATAATTCTAAAATTCTCTGATGTTCCTTTGTTAAAGAAGCAATCATCGCCATCAACACCTCAAGATCACTGGTATAATGCAAGGATGCCTCGCTCACATGATCACGGCGTTGTTCCACTGCCAGATTAAAATATTTCTTGTATTCTTCATCGTATAAATCACTTTTTTGATCACGAAAGAAATTCTTGCATTTATTCACGCAGATACGATGGATCCAAAGTGGAAAATAACTGGGTTTTTCCAAGGTATGAATAGATTTTCTGACTTGCAAAAAGGTAAGCTGAGCAATATCTTGCGCATCTGCATCATTTTTACACAGTTTGATCGCTGATTTATACACACTTGGATAGTAATATTTGAATAGTTCCTCAAATGCCGCATCCTCTTGTTTGGTTGCTTTTTCAATCAGTTCCATCAAACGCTTTTCATCCATACCTTTCACCTGCCTATTATCAATCATAGATGACATGCAAATGATTGTCAATCATAAAATTTTCTAATTATGTATTTAAATATCAAAATCAGCGATGATAATAGGAAAATAAACTGATAAAATGCAGTTATTTTAACAAATTATTTTTAACGCACACAAACAAGCAGTTCCTTTTGCAATAGAATGATTGCATAAAAAGTAAAAAAGCAGCGATCATTTTTAAAGATGATCACTGCATCACATGACACAAATACTTACGTTTAAAGAAGCTGCTTTCTTATTGAGCGGTCGAGTCTTGCCAACTGACGTAACATTTCAAAATCTGATTGGGTGCTTCTTTGAACTGCTTGCTTAATGTATCAATTAAAATACGCGCCGCCTGCATGCCTTCTTCATAGGCAGGCTGAACAATAGTTGTAACACTGGGCGATGCCAAGGCACTCCATTCGGTATTGTCAATGCCAAACAAACCGATGGTTTGCGGAATCAAATTGCGGTATGGCTTCAGTGCCAAGTAAACCCGCGGCAATAAAAAGCAGTTGGCCACAAATATCAGCGTCTTTACTCCAAATTTTAGATGCTGATTCAGCATACGTTCCATATCCGGGACACTGCTTTCCCCATCCACAATCAGTAGCTGGGCTGTTTTGCCATGTGCAGCCAATGCATCATGAAATCCGGCAACGCGCTCTTGTCTGGTGCTGAGCACGCTGGGATCAGCACTGATGATTAAGAACTCATCATATTGGTGTTTTGCCAATGCATCGCAAGCATCCAAAATTGCTTCATAGGAATTGGTTTTTACCCACTTTCCATTTTTTAAGGATACCTGTGAATCAATGAATACAACTTCCTTCCCCTGTGCCGCTATGCGCTCACTCAATGCCTCAAACTGCGTTGATGGCTGGATGATGAAACCGTCAACTCCCATTGCCAGCATGCGTTCCACATAGTATGCTTCCTGTTCACCATCATATGCACTGCTTCCCACAATCAGTTGATAGCGTTCCTTGCGGGCCAAATCATCAATCCCTTTGACAATCTGATTCGCAAATGCATTGGTGATATCACCAATAATCACGCCAATTAAACGAGTGTCTTTGGCATTCAATGAACGAGCCGCAAAACTGGGGCGATAATTGGTCTCCTGTATCACTGCCGCTATGCGCTCCTGAGTCTGTTGGGACATTTTCTCTGTTTTACCGTTTAGATAAAACGATACGGTTGTTTTTGAGGTCTGCGCACGTTTGGCAATCTCCTTGATTGTGATTTTCTCGCTCATTCCAATGCCTCCTCATATCGTTTTCTTTGCCCAAGCCATTCAAATATGTTTCAGCGAAAGATCTATCGCATATGAATGCTTGAATCGCACTTGATTGTATCATAAAAACATGCATTGATAAACATCAATTCTACTTCAAAATAAAGAATACTTACCAATACGGTTCCCATTGTTTCAACGAACGCATCAAGGCTTCCATGTAGAAATAATCACCCCAAATATTTCCCTCATCAACACCCTTTCCGGAATGCCAACTATAAACGCCATGCAATAAAATAGGATCGCCGGGTTTCACACGATTCTGCGCATAATTCTGAATCAGTGAGCGCAAAATTGCCTGAGCGGCCCCCTGATACACCTTCTTTTCCACACAATCTTCACTCAAATATTGATCCATTTCATGCATACCGCAAACCGCAATCGCTGCCGCACTGGAATCACGCGACTGATTTGAGCCATCGTTGAATATCAAATCCCAGTAGCATACCAAATCTTGCGGCAAACGATTTAAGAAATAATTGCACATGCCGCGATATAGATCTTTGGTGGAATCATCTTTTGTATAGCGAATGTTCAAAGGAATGCCATAAATCCCCCACGCTTGGCCACGTGCCCATGCGCTGTCATCACGATAACCCTGATGGGTTGCCCCATGATCCGGCGCGCCGTTTTCCGGATTCATATAGAACGTATGGAATGCACTGGCATCATCACGGATGACATACGCACTGCTGGTCGCAAAATGCCTGTTTGCGATATCACGGTATTTCGGATCGCCACTGGTTTCACTTGCCCAGTATAACAAAGGAAGATTCATCATACAGTCAATGATAAAACGATAGTGATCCTTACTATCAAAAGGCCCCCAAGCCTGTAAAAACTCGCCCTTTTCATGCCAGCGCGTCAACAATTGATCCGCCGCCATAAGAGCCGCCTGTTTTGCCTTTTCATCACCTAACAGACGATAGGCACTCACACAGGAAAGCGAATAAAGAAAGCCCAAATCATGATGATCCACCGCAATCTTATGTTTGATGCGATGATAAAAACTATCCACATTACGCAAAGCCAACTCTTTAAATTGTTCCTCTTTGGTATATTCATAAGAGAGCCAAAGCATACCGGTCCAAAATCCATCTGTCCACTCAATATTATCAATGATTGGATAGCGCAAATCCTTTGTACAGGAAAAAGGAAAGCGCTCCTTAAAATAGTCCATATTGGCACGCACTTGTGCAATACATGCATCCATGGCTGTTGTTAATTCTGCTTTGCTTAATGGTGTGGCATGCAAGAATTGTTCTGCACGCTGAATTGTTTCAATGTTCACTTGTTTCATATTGCCTCGTCCTCCATTACGAAATAAAGTGAACCAGTTTACCAAACACTATTCATTATATCGGGTGTGCTTGCCTTTGTCAACCGTTTTTTCAAACTAAGACAGACCAAGCCAAACACTTATTTTGCATATGTAGTCTTTATGTTTCTTATTATCATAGATTTTATACCGTTTATCTTCCTCATACATGAAGAATTGTGCTCATCCATGCAATTCCACCATCCATTCCTTTTCATTTCAACAAAATTTCAATTCAAGGGTTGACAAAACCGGTTTACTAGCATATACTCTTGGTGAACTGGTTTACCAACCATACGACACGAGTATCAACGAATTACAATAAAACACATTCTGTCTCCTATGAAATACTTTATCCGTTTGCCCTTGCAGGCGAACTCATGTATCTCATTATGAAATGCAGAATACTGAAAGGAGCGTTCTATGAACACGATGCATCCCATACTAAAACGAATATCGGACATCGGAATCATTCCGGTGGTAACGATACAAGATCCAAACGACGCACTGCCCTTGGTCAATGCCTTATCTGAGGGTGGGATTGACGCTGCGGAGATTACCTTTCGCAGTGAACATGCGCTCACCGCAATGCAAATCATTCACCGCGAAATGCCGAATTTATTGATTGGAGCGGGGACCGTATCATCTTGTGCCCAAGCAGAATCGGCCGTAAATGCAGGTGCTGCTTTCATCGTCACGCCCGGATTTAACCATGAGGTGGTGCGCTGGTGTATTGACCACAATGTCATAGTCATTCCCGGCGTTTCTACGGCAAGTGAGATTGAAACAGCCCTATCCTATGGATTAACCACTTTGAAATTCTTTCCTGCCGAAAGCAGTGGCGGTGTACGCAAGTTAAAAGATTTTGCGGCTCCCTATGCACAAGTTCGCTTTATTGCGACCGGTGGCATTCATGAGGAGAATATGCATGATTATCTGGCGCTGCCAAATATTTTGGCAATCGGTGGTAGTTTCATGTTAGAGAAAGCGCAAGTGACTGCGAAAAATTGGGATGCCATTCGCACGCGTTCCCAAGCGGCAATTGCAGCACTACTCGGCTATGAACTGATTCACATCGGGATTCATCATGAAAATGAACAGGCGGCACAAAAAAGTGCAGACACGCTGTGTTCCCTGTTTCATTTTACCCGTTACAACAAACCAAAGGCTTACTTTGCCGGTAAAGGATTTGAATTGTTACACCACTGTGGACGTGGTAAACTCGGGCACATTGCCATTTATACTCCTTATCCTGAGCGGGCAATGTATCAGTTGACAAAACAAGGGATTGGTTTTATTGAGGAGAGTATTACCCGTAATAAGCAAACCCATCGGATCAATTTTGTTTATCTGGATATGGAATTGGCGGGATTCGGTATTCATCTGATCAATCCCGATGTAAAAATGTAGGAGGACATATGAAGGTTATCACATTTGGTGAGATTATGTTACGGCTTGCGCCGCATGGCTATGAGCGTTTTGTACAGGCAAATGATTTTGGCGCTACTTATGGCGGCGGGGAAGCAAATGTAGCGGTATCTTTGGCGAATTTCGGCATGGATGCGGCATTTGTCAGTAAGTTGCCGACGCATGCGATCGGTCAATGCGCAGTGAACTCCTTACGCAAATATGGCGTAGATACTTCATGGATCGTGCGCGGCGGAGAGCGAATCGGTATTTATTATTTAGAAAAAGGCGCAAGTCAGCGTCCCTCACAGGTCATCTATGATCGCAAGGATTCGGCCATTGCCACCGCACAGGAAGCAGATTTTGACTGGCCCGCTATTTTTGCGGATGCCACATGGTTTCATTTCACCGGCATAACCCCAGCCCTAAGCCCTACCTTGGCAGCGATTACCTTAACCGCTGTAAAACAAGCAAAAGCCTTAGGGTTACAGGTTTCTTGTGATTTGAATTATCGTAAAAAACTATGGACACCGCAGGAGGCATCACAAACTATGAGCCAATTGATGCCTTATGTGGATGTATGCATTGCCAATGAGGAGGACGCAGAAAAAGTATTTGGTATCCACGCCCCTGATAGCAGTGTCATCGACGGTGTGTTGAACCAAGACGGGTATGTAGAGGTAGCCAAACAACTCAGTGAACGCTTTGCCTTGAAACAGGTAGCGATAACACTGCGGGAAAGCATTTCCGCCTCTGATAACAACTGGGGCGCAATGCTATACGAAGAAGGGCAGGCTTATTTCTCCCGTCGTTATCCGATGCATATCGTAGATCGAGTAGGCGGTGGGGATTCCTTCGCTGCCGGTATCATCTACGCATTGTCACAAGGGCAAAACGCTCCCTCGGCAATTGAATTTGCGACAGCCGCAAGTTGTTTAAAACACAGTATTGAAGGCGATTTCAATTTGATGGATGTGAGTGAAGTCAATACGCTGGTAGCCGGAGATGGAACCGGTCGAGTCCAGCGATAGAAAGGAAGGATCACAATGTTTACAATGAATCAATTCTCTTTACAAGGCAAGATTGCTTTAATTACCGGTGCTTCTTATGGAATCGGATTTGCGATTGCCTCTGCGTATGCAAAGGCCGGGGCGACCATCGTATTCAATGATATCAATCAGGAATTGGTGGACAAAGGTTTGGCTGCTTATCGTGAAATCGGCATATCAGCGCATGGCTATGTTTGCGATGTAACTGATGAAAGTGCAGTACAAGCAATGGTAGAGCGCATTGAACAAGAAGTGGGTGTGATTGATATTCTCGTCAATAATGCCGGCATTATCAAGCGTATTCCAATGCTGGAAATGAGTGCAGCACAATTTCGACAGGTCATTGATATTGACTTAAATGGTCCCTTTATCATGGCAAAAGCAGTTTTACCCGCAATGATCAAACAAGGACATGGTAAGATCATCAATATCTGTTCGATGATGTCTGAATTGGGACGTGAAACCGTCAGTGCTTATGCGGCCGCAAAAGGTGGCTTAAAGATGTTGACAAAAAATATTTGCAGCGAATATGGCAAATACAATATTCAATGCAACGGCATCGGTCCCGGCTATATCGCAACTCCCCAAACCGCACCATTGCGTGAGCGGCAAGCAGACGGAACACGTCATCCTTTCGATCAATTCATCGTTTCCAAAACACCGGCTGTTCGCTGGGGGGAAAGTGATGATTTGATGGGACCGGCAGTTTTCTTAGCCAGTGATGCCAGCAATTTTGTGAATGGCCATATCTTATATGTAGATGGCGGAATCTTAGCCTATATCGGTAAACAACCAGAATAAGGAGGAACAAACAATGAAAATCGCATTGATCAATGAAAATTCACAAGCCGCAAAAAATGCGCAGATTTATGAAATTTTAAAGGAGGAAGCCGCGAAAGCAGGTCATAGCGTGGATAACTATGGCATGTATAGCGCTGAGGATGATGTGCAGTTGACTTATGTAAAAAATGGTCTATTGGCATGCATTCTGTTATCGAGCGGTGCCGCTGATTTTGTCGTAACCGGATGTGGTACAGGCCAAGGGGCAATGCTTGCCTGCAATTCTTTCCCTAATGTATTATGTGGTCATATCACCAATGGCTTGGATGCCTATTTATTCGGTCAGGTGAATGATGGCAACTGTATCGCCATTCCCTTTGCACAAGGCTTTGGCTGGGGAGCGGAAATCAATCTGCGCGATACTTTTGCGAAATTATTCCAAGAACCGTTTGGCGGTGGATATCCCAAAGAACGCCGGGAACCGGAACAACGCAATAAAAAAATTCTGGATGATGTGAAAAAGATCACCCATCGTCCGTTACTTGAAATTTTGAATCAGATAGATCAGACTTTCTTGAAAGAGACCATTTCCGGTAAACAATTCGCTGAATTGTTTTATCCTAATTGCAAAGATGCGCAAATCGCTGCTTATTTAAAAGCATTATAAGTCAAAGTTATTGATTCAACCAAAAAGCCACTCGTAGTTGGTGGCTTTTTATGTATTCACATCAAATAATGCAGTTTTTTTCCATACCTATCATCTTATATAAAAACAGTTTTGTATAATGCCATTCTTTATAAAACCATGATAATCAAGTTCTTCCATCCCTGCACTTCACTGTAATATTATTCTGTCTCTGCTTCAAAATACAACAGATTTGCGAGTTTCGATGTACAGGTCAATGTCTTCAATGATATAGTTGGTGCCTGTTGTATGCAATGCCTCATAGCATGAGTAGATATACTCCCAAACCCGATAACGGGTGAAAAGGTCCGTAAGTTGTTTTCCTGTTAAGTGTTTTGCCATTTTATACTGTTCAGCACAGAATATCATAAATGTACCTTGCACGCTCATAATCAAACCTCCTCCGGAATTTCAAAACGACCCGTCTTTTTTTCTTCACTAAACATATGGAAAAGGGTAAGTGGGCTAAAGTGCCAAAGTTTCGTATCCTCCTGTTCCAAAAGGGCATACAAATCAGATCCGTAAAATTCAGTTGCGGCAGTTATTTCATCATATGAACTATTTTCTGTAATCAAATGGATAACTTGCGGCACGAGAACGCCCAGAATCGCACCTTTTTTTTCTTCTGTCATTCTAATTCCTCCTGAGGGATTGTTCCGATAAATTTGAGACAAGAGAGTGCCTTTTCTGTTGTTAGTACCAACTGATTATACAATTTTTTGATTTTCAATGCCTCCAAAGTTTGTTCTTTTGTAAGCACACCGGCAGAGTAGAGTGTGAATGTCGTATAAACATCATCATTAGCGACCGGCCCAAAAATAAAGTCGTAAGATTCTCCTGTATAATTGCCTGATCGCTGATCAGATACAAAATCTAACCAAGCCTCATTTGCACTGTCAAAATACAAAACAGAACATTTCTCAAAGGCTTGAACTTCATCTATTTCATAAATACTGACCACTTTCTCTCCGCTTTTGCGGCGCTTTGTTACCTTATCCGCAAAACCAATTGCCTGCTTTTTATTTGTAGTTGTATAGAATCCAAAACCAAAATCAAGAAACCGATTCTGTTCAATCAATTTCGGTTCAGAAACAATAACATTACTGCCATGATATAGAATCATATTGTACCCTCCAATACTTTATCTCCTATTGCTTTTTCCTTCTGCAAGGATTTTACCATTGTCAAGATATGACGTCTTTTTTATAAGGGAGTGCACCTTTGCGATTTCCTGTAAGTGCAAAGTGACCTTTATAGCCATTCTTGTATTTTATAATATGTTTCTCGCCAATCGTCTTTTCCAAAATTACACTTTTCGGTAATTGGCAAGCTCATTTTGATATTTTGTAAGTATGTATTCGATCTCTGTTTTGCTTGTTTATTGTATGCAATATCAAATCAATCGAAACACTCACCTGTTTTTATTATACTCAACAATACAAAAATATCAATCAACCGTTTTAATCAAAAGCCAAGCAATCAAATATTAACTGATATGCATTAGATGACCTATCCATGTGTCATCTCAATGATTAGTCATCCATCATTTGATAGATTTACTCATTTCATATGAACAAAAGGTTATCTACTTACACGAATGGATCTTACTTGCCCTTCTGTTGGCTATGTTGCGCCCGCCACTGTGCGATATCCTTCATTCTTTGAACCACTCGTGCTTCACTGCCGATTGCCTTAGGCTGATAATACATCTTTCCCTGTAAAGAATCAGGCAAGCATTCCATGTCAGTCAGTTGATCTTCATGATCATGCGCATATTCATATCCCTTACCATAATCCAAATCCTTCATCAGCTTTGTGACAGCATTGCGTAAGTGTAAAGGAACCGGTTCTGCCATCTGATTGAAAGCATCTTGTTTTGCGCTCTCATAAGCACGATACAACGCATTGGATTTCGGTGCCAGTGATAGATAAGTCACCGCATGGGTTAAATGAACGCTGCACTCCGGCATACCGATAAAATGACAGGCTTGAAACACAGAAACACAGATTTCTAATGCTCTGGAATCTGCCATTCCCACATCCTCAGAGGCAAAACGAATTAACCGTCTGGCGATATAAAGAGGCTCCTCGCCGGCCTCCAGCATTCGTGCCAGCCAGTAAATTGCCGCCTGTACATCACTGTTGCGCATGGATTTATGTAAAGCAGAGATAAGATTATAGTGTTCCTCTCCCTGTTTATCATACAACAGGGATTTTTTTGATATACACTGTTCCAGCATCTCCTTTTCCACCCATATCGTACCATCGCGCACCTCACCATTGACAATCACCATTTCCAATGTATTCAAGGCAGTACGTGCATCCCCATTCGCAAAGAGCGCAATCATATGCAATAATTCCTCATCCATGCTGACTGCCACATTACCAAAACCTTGAGGAGATGTTAAAGCATGTTGTAACAAGGTAACGATATCTGCTTCCTTCAGCGCATGAAGCACAAATACTTTACAGCGTGATAATAAAGCGGCATTGATTTCAAAGGATGGATTCTCTGTCGTTGCCCCAATTAAAATGATACTTCCTTTCTCCACAAACGGTAAAAATGCATCCTGCTGGGCTGAATTAAAGCGATGGATTTCATCCACAAATAAAATCGTTTTTTCACCCAATCGCCGTGATGCCTCTGCCTGCTGCATTACTTGACGGATTTCCTTAATTCCACTTGTCACTGCACTGAAATCAATAAATTCTGCTTCGCTTTTATGAGCAATGATACGTGCAAGTGTTGTTTTACCTACACCCGGAGGCCCCCAAAAGATCATGGAGGGAATCTGATCGCTTTCAATCAGCCGTGATAACACTTTGCCTTCTCCCAAAATGTGGTGCTGACCCACATATTCCGCTAGGTTTTGCGGCCTTAAGCGGGCAGCCAGCGGATCACGCAAGCTTTGATCATCGAATAAACTTGTCTGCATATTCCTTTCCCTCCTATTTCCCTATTATTATAACATTTTCACTGGAAAAAATAAGGGTTTCGTACTATACTATTCTTACATCATATCAAAGGAGAACACTATGAGTCATCAATATACGCTTCAACTACACACCGGGAGTTTTTTGAAAGCGAATTACAGCGCTGCACAAATTATGGAGAAATGCGATGCGATCTTTGCGCGCATCAAAGTAAAAGACTTAATTCTGGGATGGAACACAGATCCGGAATTGAACCGCACGCTGTTGGATTACTTTCACACCAAAGGGGTGCGGGTGTTGTTGTGGTTGCCAATTCTTGCCAAAAGCGATGAAGTATGTGAAATCACCTATGCTACAACACTAAGCGATCAGGACAAAAACGCTCACTTTGCCTGTCCCAATCATATCCCTAACTCTCATGCGATCATCACGCTGTATGAGCAATACTTTGCGAATCTCCCTTTTGATGGCGTATTTTTGGATAAGATTCGCTTTGCCTCTTTTGCGGAAGGCTATGAACAGGGGTTTGGCTGTTTCTGTGCGCAATGTGAAAAACAAATGCATTCTGTCGATCTTCCTTATATCAAAAAGCTGATTCAAGCTCATGACAATAAATTGATGCGCGGTGAATATGATCGTTATGGACGTTATCATTTTGCCGATTTTCAGGTGAATACCTTTTATAAGCGTCGTTCGCAATACATTACCGATCTCGTTTTTAAACTAGCAGCTTATTTCAATTCACGCAAATTGGTGGTCGGAGCGGACTTATTTGCGCCGATTCTAGCATATCATGTGGGACAAAATATCAAGGAAATCGGTAAATTGGTGGACTTTGTTAAGCCTATGATGTATACCCACACGGAAGCACCGTCTGGGATACCTTACGAATATCATGCCTATATCACTCACTTTGCCCAGAGTGAGGCATTCACCAAGCACTTTCCCGGTGGGCCATTATCGCGTGAATCACTGCGCGTTCAGATGGAATACATCGCCAATGTACCGGCGCATGTCGTACCGGGTATTGAGATCAATCCAATCCAAGGCATTTGTCATACGAATGCCGAAACAGTCAAGGATCATTTATCGTTGTTTGCACATTATTCCACCATTGCTTTATGCTGGGATATCATGCAGATACAAGATGCAATTCTTGCGGTCTTATAGAAAATCAATCTTAAAAATATGGAAGAAAAAAACAGCGCATACGGGATATTAGCCTCCTTATGTGCTGTTTTTCATTGATTCACTATGATTTAATCAGCTTGTTTATTTTATGGCTGCTTTTTCCTTTCGTTTCTGCATATGATAACTCGCTTCCAATAAAACACTCAGTGGCAATAACTTGCAGGCGAGATACGATGCCTTCATCAAATATCCCGGAATGATCTGTGCCTTTTGTGCCAATAATCCATCAATCGCTGTTTTAGCAATCAGGGCACTGGGCTTTCCCTTGATCGCAAATTTTACTTGGGCTACTTCTTGAAATTCCGTCACAACCGGACCGGGGCAAAGCGCACTGATATACACATGCGCATGCATCTTCGCCATTTCCTTACGCAAAGCAAGCGTAAAATTTCTGACATAAGCCTTGCTGGCATAATAGGTAGCCATCAACGGACCGGCCGTAAAAGCCGCTGCCGAAGCCACATTCAAAATATAACCGTAATCACGCCGGACAAAGTCTTTGAGAAATAGTTTCGTAAGCGTATGAAGCGCCTTGATATTGGTATCAATCAGCTGCAATTCACGCTCTAAATCACCTTGAATAAAAGCGCCCGCCACACCAAAACCGGCATTGTTAATTAAAATATCTATATCCTCTGACTTCACTCGTTCATATAATAAGCGGCAGTTTTGTACACTGGATAAATCCATACAGATTGGTGTAACCCTCACCAATTCACTCAGTTCTTCTTTTAATTGTTCCAAGCGCTCGCCTCGCCTTGCGACGATGATTACATCAATTCCATACGATGCCAATACCCTCGCCATATCTCTGCCCAAGCCCGAACTAGCGCCGGTGATCAAAGCCTTCATCTGCTATTCCTCCTGTATCTTTATCTGAAAAATTCATCGTTTTGATTGCTCATCCATTGGCTGATTCATTTTGCCCTTACTTCATAAGTTGTTTTCATCCACTTCTTCATGATATACAAAGCGATAATGACCGCTGATGCCCTTAAGAAATGCCTCCCGCCATAAACCATCCTCCTCCATTTTAGGCAGATTGCCATTATGGATCAAAAACGGTATCCCATTATGATTGCGCTGATCTGATATAATCGCAATATGCGAATCCGCAAAAACAACGATGTCACCTGCTTGCCATTGCCCTATCTCATTGATATCACATGTTAAGGATAGCGCATGGCGGCGCAAAAACACTTGTAAATTCGGCACCCGACGAAAGTCGATATTGGGATCGGGTGCGCCATTCACACGTGGGTAACATGCGACACAGGCGGCAATATCTCGATCCACCAATTCCTTCAGGTCATAACCTGCATGGGCCAATGAACGCCATATCACATCGGTGCAGACCCCCTCATTCTCAGGGGGATAACCACCTGCATAATATGCACTGCGATAGGTGGGACGACGCTGTGCCTCTAATTTGGCTCCCGCTAATATATCAAGGAAATCATCCACACCGTTTTGATTTTCATCCTTGCCGCTGGGCTGAAACATAAGGTTGAAATCCGCATCTGTATAAGATGCATGCTCAATGATGTTATATAAATATAAGATCCACAGCACAATCACCATAGCACTGACACATAGAAATGCAAGCAAGCGGTTCAATGTATGTTTATTCATTCCATCCACCCTTTACAATAAATAAGGCAAGGCCATGGTAGCGAGTCCCAAAAAGAATAGAAAACCCAGCACATCGGTGACAGTTGTCACAAAAACACCGGAAGCCAGTGCCGGATCAACATGACATTTCTCCAACACCACCGGAATAAAATAACCAGCAATATTCGCCAGCATCATATTGAGAAACATCGCGATACCGGTGACCAAACCAAACACCGGATTGCCTTCAAATAACATAGCGCCACTCGCGATCAATATACCGATTACCAAGCCGCTCAGCATGCCCACACCGATTTCTTTCCTTAAAATGCGCAAGGCATTCTCTTTGCTTAGTTCCCCCAAGGAAAGCCCGCGCACTACGATCGTCAAGGACTGTGTGCCGGCATTACCCCCCATTCCTGTCACAATCGGCATAATTGTAGCCAAAGAGACCACTTGTGAAATGGTACCTTCAAAATAGGATATCACCATGGCAGCTAACACTGCGGTAAACAGATTGGTCACAAGCCAAGGCAAACGTGATTTTAATGATTCCCCTAGCTTAGAATCAATGCGCTCTTCCTTACCCACTTGTCCCAAACGATGAATATCCTCCGTCATTTCCTCCTGCATGACATCCATAATATCATCCACCGTGATGACCCCAAGCATATGATTTTCCTCATCCACAACCGGCATCATCACAAAACCGTATTTTTCAAAGGTTTTAGCAACCTGTTCCTGATCTTCATCATAGCGAACACTAATCACATTAGGATTGGTAATCTCTAACATATTGGTGTCAAAGGGACTGCTTACAATATCACGCAGCGATACGACTCCCTTTAAGACCTGTGAGCGATCTGTCACATATAAATAGTAAGTCGTCTCCGCATCTGTGCTTTTTTGTAGATATTCCAGCGTTTGGCGCACAGTATTTTTTGCACGGATCGAGATAAACTCCGTTGTCATCAAACCGCCTGCCGTATCCTCTCCATACGTTAACAGTTCTTTGACATCCTCACGATCTTCTCGATTCAGTTTCGCTAAGATCGCTTTTTGTTCCTCATCCTCTAACTCACCTAATAAATCGGTGACTTCATCCAGTGACATCTCCTCTAAAATATGTGATTGCTTGACATCGGAAAACTGCTTTAACAATTCATATTTCTCATCATCATCCGCTTCTTCAACGATTCCTGCGATCACTTCATCAGATAAATGCGCCAATAACTGTGGTGCTGCTTCTTCATCCTCATGAATCAAATCCAAAATGACAACCGGATGGATATCAAAGATCACCTCTTTGATTTCCGCTTCATCACCCCGCAACAATAAGTGTTTTAATTCTTCATTTGTGATTTTACGTTTCATTTGTTTCCTCCTTTTCGGGAGGATCATTTTATGTTTAAGTCCGGTGGTAAATGATCCTCATCCAAGTTCATATCCACCGCGACAGGGACGCTTTCACTGTTCACATTTACCACCTACCTTTCTTTTCAAGCATTAAAGCTACCGTTATTATTTTATCATAATTTCCCCATACTTCCCATACCAAATATGAAATTGCCGCAAGGAGTCAAAGCCAATCCCTCCATAGCACAAAAAGCGTCAAGTTCCCTGACCATGACGCTCTTTCTTCCTCCCCTCAACCATCCACTTGTTTCATCGCTTTGCCGATTGCTTACTTACCACTGCATCTCTCCCATAAAAGACCTGCTTCCTTACTACGCTTTCTTTTCCCTACTCATATTGTATGCATCATACCACAGCGTAATTGCTTCATCGCATGCGCAACGCTGTCACTTTGGCGACACACATTGACTAAGGTGAGTTCATCCGGCGCATGACGCCAATTTTGCGTTGAACGTCGCAAAATATTTAATTTATCACTCTCTTTGAGGGCATCAAACAAGAAAATCTCATCAAAGATCTCCATAAAATCCCTACCTAATTGTTTTTCTAATAAGCCTTGATAACTCTGCATCTCCGCAAAGCGCAAGCTGTTTTGTGCCGGCAATGAAAAGGCACCGCTCATGATGAAAATAGAATGACGCAAGTCAATGCGCTGATCCTGTACCTCCATGAATCCTTTTTGAATCGAACAGCGCAGTAAGCTCAACTGATTGGGCGATGCGGCATGCAGATTCGCCACATGAATGGTCGTATAGGGATTGCGTTTGATCTTATTCATCACCAAAGGCAAGGAAACCTCCATCATGCTCATATCCAATTCAATCATTTCCTCTTGATTGAAATAAGCACGGGTAAATTCACGCATTAGTGTTTTCTTACCACAACAGGGTGCACCGCAAAACAGCCATACCCCCAAAGGTCGATTGGATATGACGCCTTGTTCAATCCAAGTTAATTGATCCATTAAACGCTCAATTACATCACTCTGCGCAACAATGCGCTCCTGCAAAGACTTCTTCACTTGATGCAGACGATCACAGGATTCCAATGGAATGGCAGTCAACTGCTCGATCACCTTGCGCACAATGCCATCATCCACACACTTATCCGCCTTCTGTTTGGCTAAAACACAAGAAAGATCCAATACATCAATCGCTTTATCGGGGAACTTGCGCTGTGGCATATAATAATCACAGTATTCAATCATTTCATGAATCACCTGCTTAGGGATTTTCACTTGATGAAAGGTCTCATATTCCTTCAGTTTGCTTTCCATCATTGCCTCACAGGTGTGCTTATCCGGTTCCTTCACCATAATGATTTGAAAACGGCGTTCCAAGGCACGATCTTTTTCAATGTATTTCTCATACTCATCGAGGGTTGTCGCACCGATGCATTTGATCACACCACGTGCCAAATATGGCTTTAAAACACTGGATACATCTATACTCCCCTCGCTTTTGCCCGCTCCGATCATCTGATGAATTTCATCAATGAACAAGATGACATTCGGGTATTTCTCCAAAACCTTAATCAAGTTCTGAATTTTTTCTTCAAAGTCACCACGGTATTTTGTCCCTGCGACTAAGGAATTTAGATGCAATTCATAAATCATAGCGTGTTGCAGTGTTTCTGTCGCATTTCCTTCCGCAATCATGGAAGCCAGTTTTTCTACAAGAGCGGTTTTACCAACCCCCGGCTCACCGATTAACAGCGGATTTGCCTTTTCCTTACGGGATAATATAGAAATCATAAGGGCAAGTTCCTGATCTCTGCCAACAATATCACGATTGTGCTTGCATAAGTTTAAATTGCGCAGCTCACTCATCTGATCCAACTCATTGAGCTTATGGCCGCTCACCTCACTCAGCAAAGCATTCAAATCAACATCATAGCGTACCAAGATTTCATTGGCAACACAGTTTTGCGTTTGTAATAATGCAGTTGCCAACAGATCGGCATCAATCATAGTCTTGCCTTCCTCATGCATCAAATCCGCACTGCGCTCTAAAATATCATCCACCACTTGTGTCATTTGAATATCACACAGATCCTTTTCCTTTAAACCGAAAAGGACCATCAAATCTTCTTTCAACTGATAATAGTAAACGCCCTGTTTTGCCAACAGTTTGGAAAAGGTTGTGGTGGTATCCTTTAACATGGCCAACAGTACATGTTCACTGCCCACATAATTGTTTCCCATATCCTTCGCCTCTTGGGCGGCATCCTTCATAATCATGGATACTTGCTTATGAAAGCGATATTTCATTTCATCACGCTCCTCTTAACAGTATTAGCATATGAAGGTTCTAAGGGGTATATCCATAAGATTTGGTTGGAAAGAGAAAGAAACATGCTAATGCGTCGTCTACCTTCCTTTTAAGAACCAAGCATTTCCTATTTTCGCACATAATAGCGAAAAAGCAGAGAAAAGATATAGAAAGAAAAAGCATCAGTATGCACAAGTAGAGTTAGGCGAAGATTGGCAAGGTGATGAGGAATGGTGTTTGGCGTATGTGATCAGTTTGGAAAGAAGGAAACACTGATGATTCATAAATATCGCTCGATCTCCTTGTTCATCTGATTGAATATACAAGGAATCGAAGATGGATAGAGATGAGTAGTTTGAGATGTGATTGGCATCGCGTAATGTCACGCTCAAGGTACGTCGCTGTCTGCGCACACCCAAATGCAAAAGCAGTTCATCGCTGTTAGGAAGTATTGTATAACATTCTTTCGGTACACAAATGATATAGGGTAAGTGCTTTATTTCCGGATGTATCATGCGAAGTTGAAAGAACTGGATGGCTTGATGGATGGCTTGAGCGGTAATCATGCGACGCATTGGTAAGGAAATCTCATCGTTAAGATAGCGAATAGGATAGGCAAAGCTGCGTTTTTGTTTTTGAAAGAGCGCAGTGATGCGATAGATCTCATGGCGCATCTGTTTTCCATATTGATTCAATTGGACTTGTGTGATTTCCTGCATCTGTATTGGTATCGTTCGACAGTTCATTGATATACTCCTTCTTTTCATTCCATTGTCTTTGCGATGCTTCTATTTATTTATATACACGAAAAGACAAAAATACAAAAATAAAATGAAGTTTTGCGCTTCATCGACAGAATGTTTCTCCTTATATCAATCGGTACACTTGAAATAGGCATATATATACAGGAACGTGAAAAAAAAAGATATACTTTCCTAGGTGGCTGACATATAATATTACATACAGAATGAAAGAGGTATGTGCATGATCGTATGGAAAAATACCCCGGCGTTGCGTGCCGGTACTACTTTGCGGGATCCCTCCGCACCGGAATACAATAACACTGCCCTGCACTGCGGTGGTGATCCAACTGCGATTCTTGCGAATCGTCAACGCTTAGCAGATGCCCTACAAATATCTTGTGATCAGTTCGTCTTTGCTCAACAAACCCATTCTGATCATATCGTCAAGGTAGGTTATAACGACAAAGGCAAAGGGGCATTCTCCTATGATGATGCCATTGCGGACTGTGATGCACTATATACTAAAGATCGTAACCTATTGATCGGTGTATTCAGCGCTGATTGCGTACCGATCCTGTTATACGATCCAATCAAGCATATCATCGCAGCAATCCATTCGGGATGGATGGGCACTTGTAAAGGGATATTAAGCAAGACCTTAACACACTTAATCGAACAGGAAGGATGTTCACCGGCTAATATACAAGCATATATCGGACCGGCCATCTCTTTCTCAAGTTTTGAGATCGGTATGGAGGTTGTGGCTCAACTACGGCAACTGCCCTTTGATGTATCACCATTTATCCGTTTAAAAGATAGGCAAAAAGCATATGCCGACAATAAAGGAATCAATTATCAGATGCTTCGCAATGCGGGAGTACCACCGGTCAATATTACAATGGATCAAAATGATACCTTTAGCGAAAATGAAGTATTCTTTTCTTATCGCCGTGATCATAACTGCGGTCGTCACCTATCGTTTATCATACAGCACTGAACAAACACTTAAACAGGAGAATCCCTCCTGTTTTTTTCTGAATGTTTTATTTGGTTGGTGTGCGCTTTGTCTCATATTTTCTATCCGGTTCTGCATAACACCCATACGATCTGTATTTTTATACATATTCTGAAAGGAAAGGAGGTAACTCATGGCAAAAATCATTGTATACGATGTGTATACACAAGCCTTACAGGTATTTCGGCTCAATGAGAATGATCCAATGCCTTATTCCTATGGCAGAACGATGTTGGTAAAAGAATTTCGCGGCAGTTCTGCGTCTAATGTGCTTTGGACAAGCAATGCGGCTATGGAAGCATGGAACGCAACCCGCAGAGAGTACAATGCGCCGATTCCCTTTCGCTATGCATTTAAACGAATATGGGAAGGTGGGCATGGGCGCCAGTCTCAGCATTATGCGGGTGTCGCTTTCGATGTAGGGCAAGCATTATCCTCTGCTCAACGTAACCGCATTTGGAATGTGGCTAACAATTTGGGAGTTTGGAGTTATGTGGAACCGCAAAGCATGACACCTACTTGGGTTCATTTTGATAAGCGCTATGGCCGACCCGCCTGCTCTGCCGGCTATCCGCTGCTTCGTAATGGATCTCGTGGCATTTATGTATTAGTTCTTCAAGATGCCTTGAATGCACTAGGTTATACCACCTATACATTAGATGGTGCATTTGGACCCAATACTCGAAATGCAGTAGTTGCATTTCAGCGTGAAAATAACCTAAGCGCTGATGGTGTGGTTGGTTGTGCTACTTGGACACGCTTAGTCAATGAAGCAGTAGGAATTGGCCGCACTCC
>JAAWON010000026.1 GCA_022799495.1 Erysipelotrichaceae bacterium
CTCTCCTTGTAGAAATCAACTGCTGATTTTTTCCCGTCGCGTTCCAGCAGAGTTTCCTCCGTTTCCATGCATACATGAGCGCCAACATCATCCCTAACAATACCATACCACCACCATTTGTGGATGCATCAGCGTTACTGGTATTTTTAATTGGTTCGGATAATGTATCTTGTTTGTTTCCTGTCTCTGTTTGATCCGGCTTTACTGGCAGAATCGGTTTGCTTGGTTCACTTGGCTCTGTTGGTTCACTTGGATGGATTGGATCGCTTGGCTCCTGTGTATCGTCCGGCTGTTCAGGTAACTCAGTATCTGGTTGTTCCGGTTGTTCGGGTTTGTCCGGATCAGGTTCTTCAGGATTTTTCACTTCACAATCCGTGCAGGCATTTTCCTGAATCCAATTCTCGCTTTGTGTGAATTGCGCCGGAAGTTTTTGTTTCAATTCCTGCGCAGTGATCGAATTACCTGCGAAAGAGGTATATTTAGGATCCAACTGATTCAAATTGGTTAAATCCGGTAAGGAAGTCAATTGGTTATAGCCAATATAGAGACTGGTTAAATTCGTTAATTGTGCAAGTGCGCTTGCATCCTTAATTTCATTATGACTAATGGAAAGTCCCTCTAATGTAGGAATTTCCGCTAAAACCGAAATATCTTCGATATGATTATACTCAATGATTAGTCGCTTCAAATTCTTTAAATCTTTTAACGGTGTCAGATCAGAGATATTATTCTCATCTATATAAAGATCGGTTAAATTCGTTAAATACGCAATACCACGCAGATCGCTGATAGTCCCAAGCAAAGATGCCTCTAGTTGATAAATGAAGTTCGCTTCTTTCACACTCAGTTTGCCATCACCATTCAAATCACCATTATCTAAGATCACTCCATACAGATCGGGATCAGGGATACCTGTCTCATCATTGGGGATGTATGCATCCTCACTTGCCCTTACCCCTTGTACTTGCCCCATACCCATAAGTAGGCACAAGCACATACAAAAACCACAAATTCTCTTCATCTTTTTCACTCCTTTTTCTTGATAAACATACAAATTACAGTAAAATATCGCTTAAGGTGTACCTTTATAGACAGTGTTAAATAGCACAAAAGAGTAAAAAAGAAGAAGCAAAGAATACAAAAAAACAGGCATATCTGCCTGTCACAATCGTACACTTATAGAGACTTTCACATAAACACGATGTTCAACCGATAAATTATGTATGTTTCCAGTTCTATTATATACTTGCATTTCGCATAAAGCAATCATTTTCCAGTATTTTCCAATTCTTCTTTTTATTTTCGTTATGGTTCTTTGCTTAATGTTTCGATCAGTTGATCCATAACCTGTGCAATCGGCTCATGAATCGCCAGCGTTGCTTGATGATCTAAGGAAGTCACATCCCGATTGATCAATACAATATGCTCCCCTTGATAAGCAGTTAACAAGCCCGCTGCGGGATAAACCGCCAAAGAAGTCCCTCCCACAATTAACAGATCTGCTTGTGCCAATGCGGCAAGTGCCTGTTCAATGAGCGCTTGATCCAAAGCCTCTCCATACAGAACCACTTCCGGTTTAATCATATGCCCACACAAGGGACAAAGTGGGATATGATCTTTCTGTGCCAGCATTGCGGCTAAATCATAGAATGCATGACAATGCATACAGCGATTGCGATGCACACTACCATGTAGTTCTAAAACGTGTTGACTTCCCGCGGCCTGATGCAAGCCATCAATATTTTGTGTGATCACCGCAGATAATTTTCCCGCTTGTTCCAAAAAAGCAAGTGCTCGATGGGCATGATTGGGCAATGCTTCAGGATAAATCATTTCATGGAAATAAAAGTGATAAAACTGGTCCGGATGGGCATAAAAGAAATCAGCGGATACCATCGTTTCAGCCGGATAAGGATAGTGCTGATGCGAAAAAATACCACTCTGGGAGCGAAAATCGGGAATCCCGGATTCCGTACTCACCCCTGCCCCACCGAAAAAAACGATAGAATTGCTCTGTTTGATAAGTTGTGCCAGTCTTGTTATCATATTGGAAACCTCCTTCATGCGAATGGATTTATCAGTCTTTTTTTCCTGCGCTTTTACATGATTCATTATAACACACTCATATCATTTATTTAACATAGGATCATCATACGCAGGCACTTCATATAGGAGTGAATAAGGCATTCTTTCAGATAGTACCCAACTCTATTCTGCCATATTGATTGTCCGATATCATCATAATTAAACAAATCAATCAAACCACCAAACCTCCGCTGAAAACCATACCTACGCTTCTCCCTTACCTACCTTTGGCCCTCCTCTACATTCCAGCCCATAAATTCCTCCAATTCTATTCTACCACCGCAGTTTTACCCCCTTTTCCTTTCTGTGCTTCTATGATAAAATATACCCAGTAATGAGGCGATAACGATGAAACATAAATTATACAATTCCACAAATAAGTTAAGTGCACAACTCAATGAAGCATATCAACCATTTTATCAACAATTGCTAGAAAGCATAAATGATGAAAACTATACACGTCATGAAGTCAACTTCTTTTTGCGTAAAACCTTGCGCCAACTCTTGAAGGCCCAGCAGGAACAAGAAAACACTACTGATTTCACACGTAAAAACAAAAAGAAATGGGCAGTAGAGGAAAACAAAACATACAAGCAATGGCATGAACAATACAGTTCAAAAATGAAGGAATGCGATCGCATTACCTATGCAGGCTTTTTTGCGATGGTGGCTTATTCCCTTACCCTAATCGCATGGAATGCTTATCAAAACAATGCGCTATCGACATGGCTATGGCCTGTGCTTTGTTTGTTGGTGACGCTCATATTGTTGGGCATGAAAATCCTATGGGCACGTAAACTAAAACTCTCTTTTGTACATACCTATGGGGATATTCTCATGTTTGCGCTGATCAGTGTAATCTGTTATTTCTCAACGGTATATTTCATTATCTTTTTATGGATCTATGAAGTAGCGTATATGCTGTTTCTGCAATTCCATGTGGTAGAAGAAGATTTGTAGCGATATCAGTGATTACCTATGATCAAGGGTACCTTCCTTGATTGAGCAAATTACCCTTGGATGAATCTCTGTGCTTGGCAACGTAGGATCCAATGTTATGGTAAACATATTGCAATAAAATCTAAAAGCACAGGAAGGAAACTTTCAATATAATTAACGGTGTGTGGGTACACATCGTTTTTTTATGGCTTGTCTTAAGATATATCATATTAAGTTATCAATTGGAGTTCTAAACATTATTTATATACCTAGGCTCTCCTTGCTTTTTCCTGTGTTCTATACATTCCTTTTCCCTTTCTCTTATGATAAAATAATGCGTGTTCCTTTCAATAGAGAAAAAGCATTCAATAGCGAAACAGCACTATCATAAGCACATCTTAATTGTATAGGATAACATAAACCCAGTTGAACATAGAGAGGAGACATTTATGAAACAACTGTTGCCTTATTTAAAACCTTTCAAAAAACAATGTATCATCGGTCCACTCTGTAAATGGCTGGAGGCATTGCTAGAATTGATTCTGCCTACCATCATGGCATTTATGATCAATGAGGGAGTGATGCATCACGATCAGGACTTGGTGATTCGCTATGGCCTGCTCATGGTATGCATGGTAATCATTGGATTTGCATTTTCCATTACCTGTCAGTATCATGCTTCATTGGCATCGCAAGGGTTTGGTACCAACCTGCGCAACCTGTTATATGAGCGCATCCTTGCTTTTTCACATGAAGATTTGGATCGCTTCTCACATTCTTCTCTCATTGTGCGCATTGGCAGTGATGTGGATCAACTCCAACAAGCAGTTGCGATGTTAATCCGCTTGGTGGTCAGAGCACCGTTTATTGCGATAGGCGCATGTGCGATGGCAATGATGCTGGATATGCGGCTGGCAATGATCCTGCTTGCTTGTGTTCCACTGATTGGGGCAGTGTTGTTTTTATTCATCAAGGTAACTACTCCGCTTTATCAACTATATCAGCGCAAACTGGATTCCTTTGTGGCGCTGTTAGAACAAAATCTCATGGGTGTGCGCGTGATCCGTGCTTTTGTCTCACAGCGTCAAGAGCGGGCAAAACTGAATCAAGCTAGCAGTGATTTACAACGTCAAATGCTTCAAGTATCACGCATTTCCTCCTTATTGAATCCCCTGAATGCGCTGATTCTTAATATGGCAATCGTCTGTTTGCTCTACTTTGGCATCATTGCCACCCCCGGCACGATCGCAGCCGGCACCCTGATCGCCTTCATCAATTATGCGGCGCAGATGTTATTGGCATTAGTCGTTGTATCCAATTTAATCGTTATTTTTACAAAGGCAGCCGCAAGCGCCAAACGCATCAATGAATTATTGGCGATCACTCCCACTTTTACCGAAGGAAGTAATGACGAAGTGCTGGATCAAAGCAGTGCGATTTGTTTGCATCATGTGAGTTTTACCTACCCCAATGCAAAAAAGCCGGCCTTAATCGACTTGAGTTTTACCATACAGGACAAGGAAACCATTGGCATCATCGGTGGAACCGGCAGTGGAAAATCTACCTTAGCAGCACTGTTCATGCATTTTTATGAATGTTCCGGTTTGACCCTGTATGGACGCTTGCCCTCTCAGTACCGCAAAGACGCTTTGCGTCGATTGATTACGCTCGTTCCCCAACACAATGAATTATTCAGCGGGACCTTGCGAGATAATCTATATTACGGCAATCCTAATGCCAGCGATGAACAATTATGGCAAGCATTGCGTGAAGCACAGGCACAAGACTTTGTATTGGCCAAGCAAGAAGGATTAGCGATGCGTGTTGAAGCAGGCGGTAAAAATCTATCGGGAGGACAGCGCCAGCGCATCTGTATCGCTCGTGCTTTGTTGCGCCAATCACGCATATTGATTTTAGATGATTCCTTTTCGGCACTGGATTATCAAACTGACCAACGGCTGCGAAACCAACTTGCCAAGCATCAAGATATGACAAAACTGATCATTTCCCAACGCATCGCAACCATACGCCATGCTGATCGTATCCTTGTACTGGATCAAGGCCGTATGGTTGGTTTTGGCAAACATGAGGAACTCTATGATACCTGTGAAGTATATCGTGAAATCTGTCTCTCTCAACACGTTAGCAAGGAGGTGACACGATGAAACTCCATGAAATGATCCGACAACTACGACCCTTTCTACGTGATTTTCGAGGACCGCTGTTCATTGCATTTACAATGGCAATCCTATCGGTTACACTCAATTTATATGCGCCTTTGTTCATATCCGATATCATTGATGCGATGAGCCAAGGGCAGCCACAGGCGATCATCTTGCCATCGCTGATGCGCTTAGCCATGATCTATCTTGCATATTCCCTATGCACTTGGGGGATGATGCTTTGTACCAATCATATTGCGTTCAGTAGTGCACATACCTTACGACAGCGCTTATTTCAAAAACTGGAAGAATTGCCAATCGCTTATTACGATACACATGAGCACGGTGATATGCTGGCACGCTTTACCAATGACATTGACCGCATTTCCGATGGCCTTTTACAAGGTCTTTCTACTTTGCTGAGTGGGTTAGTGACCATCATTCTCGCCATCGGATTTATGGTACGTATCCATATTGGTATGACCTGCATTGTATTACTGTGCGCTCCCTTTACGTACTTAATTGCGAAGTTGATCACGAAGCGCTCGCATAAATACTTTATTTCGCAAACTTATGACATCGGCAAACTCAATGCGCAAACACAAGAGATGCTGGCCGGTATTAGAACCGTGAAGGCATACCAACAAGAGGATGCGGCCTATGAGCGCTTCCAAGCCCTCAATCAACAGTTATATCATTCCGGCCAGCATGCGCAATTTTACGGTTCCCTTGTCAATCCGACCACCCGTTTGGTAACCAACAGTGCCTATACCATTGTCGGCGTATGCGGGGCATTCTTTGCCCTTGGTGGTCAAATCACCCTTGGTAATATCTCCAGTTTTTTGCTTTATTCCAACCACTTTTCCAAGCCTTTCAATGAAATCAGCGCAGTTATGACCCAACTGCAAGCTGCCGCTGCAAGTGCACAGCGCATCCTTTCCTTATTCGCACAACCGCCACAATCGGATACTGGAGAACACACCCTACGTAATTGTAAAGGCCATATCCGCTTTGAACATGTCAGTTTCGGATATGATCCACATCACCTGTTAATGAAAGATTTATGCATAGACATCCCTGCCGGCAGCCGCATCGCAATTGTCGGAAAAACCGGTGCCGGTAAAACGACCTTGATCAATTTGTTAATGCGCTTCTATGAAGTAAACAGTGGCAGGATTCTAGTGGATGGCATGGATATCACCACTTGTAAACGCGATGAATTACGTGCTCATTTTGGC
Organism: Erysipelotrichaceae bacterium; assembly: GCA_022799495.1. GTDB lineage: Bacteria > Bacillota_I > Bacilli_A > Erysipelotrichales > Erysipelotrichaceae > C-19. The sequence goes on from JAAWON010000026.1 coordinate 6,425, forward strand.
ATGGTACTACAAGATACCTTTTTAGGAAAAGATACGATCCACAACATCTTAGCCTATGGCAAAAAAGATGCCAAACGTTCAGACATCATCCAAGCGGCACAAGCCTGCGGTGCGCATTCCTTCATTGAAAAATTAAGTGACGGATATGATACAGTATTGAATGACAATATGTTTTTATCACAAGGACAGCGGCAATTGCTTTCCATCACCCGCGTCATGGTTATGGATCCGGCCATTCTCATTCTCGATGAAGCGACTTCCAATATTGATACCCGCAGTGAATTATATGTCAATGCCGCTATGGAGAAACTCATGCAGGGAAAGACCAGTTTTGTCATTGCCCATCGTCTCTCCACCATTTTAAACAGTGATCAAATTCTTGTCATGGATCAAGGCAATATCGTAGAGAGTGGTACACATGAACAGTTATTACAAAAAAACGGCGCTTATGCCGACTTGTATCATGCTCAATTTGAACAGGATCAAACATAATCAAACCGATGGATCCCAAAGCGTGATTTGTGTAGGAGAAGGATTGCTTGGAAATGCATTCATGTAAGTAAATAGTTTCTGGGGATCATGCACAAGGCCACCCTGCTCACAGGCTGTAAAAAATTGTTCACTCAATTCCCGATGCGCAGGACTTTCCACCCAATAACGATCGCCAAAGGTATGAATATACTTATCCTTGTAAGTAGGAAACATGCGATCCAACTGCTGATAAAAGTATTCGCGATTTCCCTTACGCAAAGTCATTCCCATACCAAGGCACAACACGCCATACACACCAGCATCTATGCATAAGTCAACAATGCCACATACATTCGCCACCGTATCATTGAGAAAAGGCAGGATTGGGGATAACCACACAATCGTTGGTATCCCCATTTTTTGTAATTGCTTTAAGGCGGCATAGCGTGCTTGCGTCGTGCAAACATTAGGCTCCAGTTTTTGACAAAGTGTTTCATCCAGCGTGGTAATCGTCATCTGTACCACACATTTTGTCTTTTGATGAATCCGTCGCAATAATTCCACATCTCGTAAAATAAGATCCGACTTTGTATGCAGCGTAACCCCGAAGCCATATTCATAAATAAGTTCCAACGCCGCTCTTGTATAACCCAATTCCATTTCCAAAGGAAGGTAAGGATCACTCATTGAACCGGTATGAATCATACATTTCTTTCGTTTGTGCTTCAATGCATTTGCTAATAACGCAATGCTGTTTTGCTTTACCTCAATGTCTTCAAATGCATGCGCCATGTGATAACATGCACTGCGGGAATCACAATAAATACAGCCATGGGTACAGCCTCGATACAAATTCATGCCATTGTGCTGTGATAAGATTCCCTTTGCCTCTATCTTATGCATTGCCTAAATCAGTACGATGCGCAATGCTTCTTATGCGCCTTCAATTTCTTTATTGCCCACGCATAATGACTCGCAGTGGTACTGACAAAGTAAGATCCCAAGGTACTACCTCCTGTCCAAGGATATACCCCTTTTGAAAATAACTGTTCACTAGAAAAAGTATTGGCCAACTCGAATACTTGTTGATGCGAATGTTCCAATAAATCCAGTGCTGTGGCAAGTTTTGTACCTTGATGCTTTTGCCAAAATGCTATATTCATCTGTCCATAGGTTTTCCAATTATATGGCTGTGGGATGAATGGCTTTATCTCTCCTGCTTGATTGGATGCCACCCAGTTCAATAATAATTGATGCCATTCATAAAGATGAATCACAACATCGCGCAGATTACGATCTCTTTTCCAATGTGCCTCTTTCTTTTTCTCATCGTTGCTAAAGTCATACGGCGTAATGAGCTCTGCTTCACTGCATCCCTGTATGAGCGCAATCAATTGCTCATAATTCATTTGCGCACTGCTTAATAGTTCTGCCTTCGTTGTTGCACGTCCCATCGTTTTGTTCCTTTCTTTACTAAAAGCCGGTAAGTACAGGCTTATCTGTATGATATGTACCTATTATATCAAACAAACCATGACACCTAATGTCATGGTTTATGTGTTTCATAGGTTTTTTTTGCGGCTTGCCACAGCGATTCTTTGATCTGTGGTGGATCTAAAACGCTCACTGCACTTCCAAATGATAACAGCCAAGCGATCAACCAGTCATCCTGTACCATCTTCGCTTTTACCAAAAGATCTCCTCCCTTTTCCTGTATCACCTGCGAATCATTAAATTCATCGTAGACTCGATATGCCATCGTTGCCGGAAAACGCAGTGTGAGTGATATGACATTTGGAGATACCTCTTCCTTTGGCAAATCATATGCTTTAGGTACATATACTTCAGATAATGGATTAACCGAAAGGATACGATTCAATTTAAAAAGCCGCCATCCCTGCTTTTGCGTACAATACGCTTTCAGATACCAAGCATTTGAACGATAAGCAAGTGTATAAGGTTCAATGATACGCTCACTTCGCTCCCCATTGGAATTGACATAAATAATACATAGTTTATGACATTGTAAAATTGCTGTTTTCAGCATTATGAATTTCTCATGATCAGACTCCTGCATTCCCCAACGAGAAAAATCAATCTCCAGCCATGTCGGTAACTGTGTATGAAAAAGGGCAGACATCTTCTGTTTAACCTGTGTGAAATGATCGTTCTGCATCATTGCCACACTTTGTAAGGCGGCAAGGATATCCTGTTGTTCCGCTGTGGAAAAAAGAGTCCGGTTCAATGTAAAATCATCCATTAAACGAATGCCGCCATTGCGCCCTGATTCGGCATAGATCGGTATTCCCGCCGCACTGAGTGCATCTATATCACGATAGATCGTTCGTACAGACACTTCAAATTTTGCGGCTAATTTAGGTGCTGTAGATTGGCCATGCTCAAGCAGTTCATACAGGATATGAAACAAACGGCTTTCACGCATCTTATCATCCCCTTTTAGACAAGTAATAATACACCGCTCAACTGCTAGTTTTATTATACCTTTGTAGATTGCTAAAAACAACCTTCGTTTCATCCTAAGCCATTCACAACGAGGTACATATTCCATCAAGAAAAACAAAACCGACCACGTGGATCGGTTTTTGTAATCCTATTTCTTAAAAGCTTTCTTAAACTTATCAAATGGAGATTCCTGTGCTTGTTTCTTGCGAATGCGCTCATAGAGTTCTTTTTCTTCACCGCTTATTTTATTGGGAATTTCAATCGTAACTTCGACAAACTGATCGCCTTGTACACCGCGCTGAGGTTTTACACCTTTGCCTCTGAGGCGAAATTGTTGGCCATACTGCGTACCGGCAGGAATGCTCAATTCCACATCACCGTATACCGTAGGCACATCGACCTTACAGCCAAGTGTCGCATCCACCGCACTGATCGGGATCGAGATGCGAATATCATTTCCATCTCGCGTAAATATCTTATGACGGGATACTAAAATCTCGATATACAAATCACCGTTACTGCCGCCATTGCTGCCTCGCTCACCTTTTTGTGCGACGCGTACCTGCTGACCGGATTGGATACCGGCAGGAATTTTGATATTCAATTTAATGCGTTTATGCTCATACCCACGGCCATGACATTTATCGCATTTCTTCGCAATGCTCTTTCCACTGCCACCGCAGTCAGGACAAACACTTTGACTTTGAAACATTCCAAAGGGAGTACGCGTCTGTGAAGTCACATGACCACTGCCACCGCATGTTTTACATGTATGAATATCGTTTTTGGAATAGGCGCCGCTACCACCGCAGGCAGTACACTGTTCATCCACATCAATCGTGATTTCTTCCTCTTTGCCGAATATCGCATCCATAAAATCAATGCGCATCTGCATGAAGCGATCATTGCCTTTGCGTGGTCCACCGCTTTGTCTGGAACGACCACCGCCGCCAAAACCACCGCCAAAAAAGGAACCGAAGATATCACTGAAATCATCAAATCCACTAAACCCACCGCCAAATCCGCCATTTTCCATACCGGCATGACCAAATTGATCATAGGTCGCTTTTTTCTGTGGATCGGACAAGACCTCATAAGCTTCATTGACCTCTTTGAACTTTTCCTCCGCACCGGCTTCCTTATTCACATCAGGATGATATTTTTTGGCCATTTTGCGATATGCCTTCTTGATATCGTCATCACTTGCGCCTTTGGATAATCCCAGCACCTCATAATAATCTCGCTTGCTCATTCCATCACCTTCCTCATCACATTCTACTCATGCTCCAATTCAATCGCTTCCGGATTGAAAAAGTCCTTTTCTCTTACTTTCATCTGCTTTGTATCCGCTTACGCAATTAGCTAAGACGCAAACAGACGAAGCTCGAAGTTTCCCTCCAAGCATCGTCTGATCGCCTATTTCTTTTCTTCAAATTCTGCGTCTACGACATTATCATCATTGGCGCTGCTTGTTTCCCCTGCGCCCTGATTCTGATACATTGCGGCGCTCGCTGCCTGAGCAGCCTGTTCCAAAGCCTCTAGTTTACTCTTGACTGCGTCCATATCATTTTCATCCAATGATTTCTGTAATTCATCACGCAGTTTCATCGTTTCTTCTTTTTGTTTGGCATCAATCTTATCTCCGGCATCGGCGATGGTGGTATCAATCTGATTGATGAACGCCTCAGCGCGATTGCGTAAATCAATTTCTTCCTTACGCTTATCATCTTCAGCCTTATGTTCCTCTGCCTCTCTTACCATGCGATCAATTTCCTCATCACTTAAACCGCTGGAATTTTGAATGGTAATAGATTGTTGCTTACCGGTACCTTTATCCGTTGCGGATACATGTACAATACCATTGACATCAATATCAAACTTGACTTCAATCTGCGGTACACCACGGCGAGCCGGTGCAATACCATCCAATTTGAACAATCCGAGTTCCTTATTATCATTTGCCATTGGACGCTCACCCTGCAATACGCGGATATCTACGGCCGGCTGATTATCTGCGGCAGTAGAGAAAATCTGTGACTTGCTGGCAGGGATCGTTGTATTACGCGGAATGAGTACAGTCATTACACTACCCATTGTCTCAATACCCAAAGATAACGGCGTAACATCCAGCAACAGCACATCTTTCACATCACCGGAAATGACACCACCTTGAATGGCTGCGCCCATTGCCACAACCTCATCCGGGTTAACGGAACGATTCGGTTCCTTACCAAGAATATTTTTAACCGCCTCTTGGACCGCCGGAATACGAGTAGAACCACCAACGAGCAATACCTGATGAATATCATTTTTGGTCAATCCTGCATCACGCAGCGCATTGCGCACCGGCTCCATTGTACGCTCTACCAAATGCTTTGTCATATCGTCGAATTTCGCTCTTGTCAAACTTGCCTCAAAGTGCAGCGGGCCATCTGCGCCAGCTGAGATAAAGGGCAGAGACAACTGCGTCTGCGCCATTCCCGACAAATCCTTTTTCGCTTTTTCAGCCGCTTCTTTCAAGCGCTGCATCGCCATTGTATCCTTACTTAAATCAACCCCATTTTCTTTTTTAAAAGTGTCGACCATCCATTCAACAATGACCTCATCGAAATCATCACCACCCAAACGGGTATCACCATTGGTGGATAATACCTCAAAGGTTCCATCGGCCAATTCCAAGATGGATACATCAAATGTACCACCACCTAAATCATAAACCAAGACTTTCTGTTCCTGATCGGTTTTATCAAGTCCATAAGCAAGTGCCGCAGCTGTCGGTTCATTGATGATACGCTCTACCTCTAAACCGGCAATACGTCCTGCATCCTTTGTCGCTTGACGCTGTGCATCATTGAAATATGCAGGCACGGTGATGACTGCTTTCTCCACCTTTTCGCCTAAATAATCCTCTGCATAACCCTTCAAATACTGCAAAATCATAGCGGAAACTTCTTGTGGTGTATACTCCTTACCCTCCAAAGTCACCTTTTCATTCGTACCGATTTTACGTTTGATACTGCTTACTGTATTCTTATTGGTAACCGCCTGACGTTTTGCGGCATCTCCGACCACACGTTCTCCGTTTTTGAACGCTACAACTGAGGGAGTGGTACGATTTCCTTCCGGGTTTGTAATAACTTTAACATCACTGCCCTCCATCACACTGACACAAGAATTGGTTGTTCCTAAGTCGATACCGATAATTTTACTCATATTGATTTCCTCCTTATATATTGTCATCTTTCATCTATTCACGCAGTTACTGTTGTTTGAGTTGTAACTGTTGTTTACGATTCTGCTATTCGCTTACCTTAACTAATGATGCACGCAGTACACGATCTTTTAGCATATAGCCCTTTTGCAACACTTCGATTACCATACCGCTTTCCACACCTTCCACAGCTTCCTGCATCAGCGCATTATGGAAATTAGGATCAAAGGGCTGATTCAATGCCTGTATCTCGACAACACCTTCTTTTTCCAGCACTGCTTTTAACTGAGTATAGATCATTTCAAAACCCTTAACATAGTTTTTGATATTTTGATCATCCACCTTAACATCCAATGCGCGTTCCAAGGAATCTAACACCGGCAATACTTCACTGGCAAATCCCTGTGCTCGATATTTCTTCACATTGTCTGCTTCACTTTGTAGGCGCTTTTTCATATTTTCCGCATCGGCGTATGCTTTGAAGTAAGCATTTTTACCCGCAGTCACCTCTTCTTGCAGCCGCTGAATTTCCGCCTCTAATTCAGCTGTTTTTTTCTTTTTGGCCGGTTTGCTTTTTTCTTCTTTGCTCACCTTTTCTTTTGTCGGCTTCTTTTCTTCCTTTTTATTCTTGTTCGCATTTTCCGGTTTTACTTCCGTCTGCTTCGTTTCTTCTGCCATAGTTACCTCCTAGAAATTCCCATATTCATCGCGGTATAATTCCTCGATGACCTTACTCATATATTCCATCAAGGCAACCACTCGATTGTACTGCATGCGAGTCGGCCCTACAATCATTAGCTGCCCTTCTTCATCATCATTCAAGCGAAATTTGCTGGCAACCACCGCCACATTATCCATATGCAGCACTTCGTTGCCCTCATCACCAATGCGCACCATCAGATCTCCTTCATGGTTGGCTAATTGCCGCCACAAAGAAGAATCCTCTAACATGCTCATCAGTTGTTTTAATTTCTCAATATCAGCAAATTCAGGCTGATACAACATATTGCTTTGCCCACTATAATACACATTATCTGATGCAAAACGGACAAAGGCATTGACAAATGCCTGAAACAGAACCTCATGACGGGTAATGTGCGCAGCCAGTAACGGTTGAATCTCCTGCATGCGTTCTACTACATTGAAGATCGGTGTACCGCAAAGTTTTTCATTTAGGATGGTACAGCAATTCTGAATATCCTCAACGCTGACTTGCTCATCAAACTGAAACGTTTTGTTTTCCGTATGACCATGATCGGTTACGAAGATAGCCACCGCACTGCGCTCAGAGATCGGTATCAACTGTACATGCTGCAACCGCTGACATTTGGAATCAGGTCCAAGTACCACTGAGGTTAAACTCGTCATATCTGATAGAATTTCACAACTCTTCTTGACGATCTCTTCCAAAGAATAGTGCCGTTCTTTAAATACCTGTTGCAAAGAGGTTTTCACACCATCATCCAATTGTTTTTCCATCAGATTTTCAACATAGTAACGATATCCTGCCGAACTGGGGATACGCCCCGAGGAGGTGTGCGTTTTCTCCAACAGACCGGCTGCCTCCAATGCTGCCATTTCATTACGTATGGTCGCCGAAGAACAGGGAAAATCCAACAGTGACATGAGGGTTTTTGAGCCAACCGGTTCCGCTGTCCGCGTAAACTCATCAACGATCGTTTTAAATATCACGATTTGCCGATTCGTCAGCATCATCAACACCTCTTTCTAGCACTCTTACTCCATGTCTGCTAATAGTATATGCTTTTTTTTTAGCACTGTCAACACTCTAGTGCTAATTCTTTTAATTTTTCTCATATAAATGGTCTAAAAAACATATGCCATGTTTCATATGATGATTCGTACCAAGATATCTTATCTGTATCATCTATATTATGCGAAATCATTTCAGGTTTTATCCTATGGGAACGCTTCTATTTCACTTACCAATCTACCAAATATCCCTCTATTTGTTACTATTTATGTCCTATGAATGTGATAGCGAGCCTTTTGTTTCATCCTAATATTTCACTCATGATCAATCATCCTTATCTCCATTATGATTCCCAGATCCATTATTACTCTCAGATCCCTGATACAAAATGATGTTTCAAATCACATCTTAATTCCGTGATATAAAAAAAGCAAACTCCTGTATGCTCCCCTCCAGTGCTTACATTCCCAAAGCACGAGAGGATGATTCCTATGAGTTTGCTTGTTACAGTGATGATCATATATCATCTGCGCAGTAATGAAATACCTCTATACTTCCTCAAACTGCGAATTATACAACTGCGTGTAGAAACCATTATCTGCCATCAACGCCTCATGGCTGCCTGCCTCTACAATATCGCCGTCTTTCATCACCAGAATTAAATCTGCATCACGAATGGTAGATAAACGATGGGCAATCACAAAACTGGTGCGGTTCTCCATTAGTTTGTTCATGCCTTTTTGGATCAATACCTCTGTACGGGTATCAACCGAAGAGGTGGCCTCATCCAAAATCAGTATTTTAGGATCTGCCAAAAAAGCACGGGCAATTGTCAATAACTGCTTTTGACCTTGCGAAATATTATTGGAGTCCTCATTGATTTCCGTATCATAACCGTGTTCCAAGGTACGGATGAAATGGTCCACATAAGCCGCATCTGCCGCCTGCATCACCGCCTCATCACTGGCATTTAACTTACCATAGCGAAGATTCTCCATGATCGTTCCATGAAACAGCCATGCATCCTGCAATACCATACCAAACAAAGAACGCAAGTCACTACGGCGCAGATCCGTTGTTTTGATCCCATCAATATAAATCGCACCGCTGTTTAATTCGTAAAAACGCATTAACAGTTTTACAATCGTTGTTTTACCGGCACCGGTCGGACCGACAATGGCAATCTTTTGCCCTGCCTTGATATACATGGAAAAGTCATGAATGATAATCTTATCGCTGGTATAGCCGAAGCGAACATTTTCAAATGTGACTTGGCCTTTTAATTTGCAGTTTCCTGACGCATCATAGATTTCAATCGGCTGATCACTTTCCTTGATTTCTTCTTTCTCATCCAAAAATTCAAAGACTCGTTCTGCGGCGGCGGCGGTGCTTTGTAACAAATTCATCACCTGTGCCATTTGCGTAATCGGTTGATTAAAATTGCGAACATATTGAATAAAGGCTTGAATATCACCGATCGTGATACGTCCCGCTGCGGCCAAATAGCCTCCTAGCAAACATACGCATACATAGCCGATATTGCCAACAAAGCCTGTGAGTGGCTGCATCAGCCCTGACAAGAACTGCGACTTCCAACCCACGCGATACAATGCATTGTTGTGCTCCTCAAATTGAGCAATACTTTCCGCCTCACCATTAAAGGCTTTCATCACTGTATGAGCACTGTACATCTCTTCAATATGGCCATTGACATCACCCAAGAAGCGCTGTTGCTGAACAAAATAAGTCTGTGAACGCTTGACAATGAACAGCACCATAATTAAAGATAGCGGCACACTGACAAAGGCAATCAGCGTCATTTCCCAACTGATAGAAAGCATCATTACCAAGAATCCGATGATATTTACCGTTCCGGTAATGAGCGTATTCAAACTTTGATTGAGTGATTGTGCTAAGGTATCTACATCATTGCTGACACGAGAGAGAATATCGCCATGCGAATTTGTATCAAAGTAAGAAAACGGCATACGATTGATTTTGGCCGCAATGCGCTGACGCAATTCATAGGCCGTCCGCTGCGTCACCGTTGACATGGTGAAATGCTGTACAAAAGAGAACAGGGCGCTGGCCGTATATAATACCAGCATAAAGTATATGATTTGCAGGATATAAGCAAAGTCGATGCCGCCTTGGCCACTGACCTTTGCCATAAAGCCCTCGGCCAAAGCAGTAGTTGCCTTGCCGGAAATTTTGGGTCCGACAATCATAAAGATCGTACCGATGATCGCAAAACTCATTGCCAACATGATTTTCACATAATAGGGTTTCATATAGGCGAATAAAGAGCGCATGGTACCTTTGAAGTCCTTTGCTTTTTCGTGGGCGCCTCTTCCCATCGGTCCATGCCCCATTGGGCCATGACCCATCCGGCGCTGAGGTTGCTTGTGTTCATTACTCATGGCTCAATTCCTCCTTCGTCAATTGGGAGTAGGCGATTTCACGATAGACCTCACATTGCTTCATCAATTCATCATGGGTACCGATTCCCACTACATTTCCTTGATCCAGCACGACAATGGTCTCCGCATGCATGATAGAGGAAATACGCTGAGCCACCAACAAAACGGTCGCCTTCGTCTCTTTGATCAGATCATTGAGTTCTTTGCGTAAACGTGCATCGGTCTTAAAATCCAGTGCAGAAAAAGAATCGTCGAAGATATAGATTTCCGGCTGCTTGATCACTGCCCGGGCAATGGACAAACGCTGTTTCTGTCCGCCTGATACATTGGTGCCCCCCTGTGCAATCGCCGTATCAAAACGATCTTCTTTCGCTTCAATGAACTCACTTGCCTGTGCAATATCACATGCCTGACGCATTTGCGTCTCATCCGCATCGGCCTTAGCATAGCGCAAATTAGACGCAATCGTTCCCGAGAATAGCACTCCTTTTTGTGGTACATAGCCAATCTTATCGCGCAGTTCGCTTTGTTTCACCTTACGCACATCCACACCATCTACGAATACTGCGCCCTCACTGGCATCATAGAAACGCGGAACCAAATTGATCAACGTCGATTTTCCACTGCCGGTACTACCGATAAAAGCAGTTGTCGCCCCCGGTTGAATCGTAAAATTCAAATCATGCAGGACATCTTCCTGCGCCCCCGGATAACGAAAACTAACATGACGAAATTCAATCTCCCCACGCTTAGCAGAGTCAAAAGAATGCGGCTGATCAGGATCTTGGATACTGAGTTCACAATCCAGCACCTCAGCAACACGCTCACCCGATACCGCTGCGCGCGGCAGCATAATCGCAACCATAGATATCATCAAAAAGGCCATAATAATTTGCATCGTATACTGGATGAAAGCCATGATATCACCAATTTGCATTGTCCCGGCATCTATCTGATGGCCACCTACCCATATGATTAACAATGCCACGCTATTCATGACCAGCATCATGATCGGCATCATTGCGCCCATTGTACGATTGATAAACAGATTAGTTTTTGTTATATCACGATTGGCCTGATCAAATTTTTCCTCTTCATGACGCTGTGTATTAAAAGCACGAATCACACTCATACCATCCAAGAACTCACGCATGACAAGATTCAAACGATCCACCAGTTTTTGTGCGATCTTGAACTTTGGCATGGCAACCATGAAAATCGTCATGATCAAACCGAGAATCACAACCAATACCAGCGCAATGATCCATGTCATATCAGCACCTGAATTTAATACCTTAAGCAATGCGCCGACACCGATAATCGGCGCATAGATCACGATCCGTATTAACATGACGATTACCAACTGGACCTGCTGGATATCGTTGATATTGCGAGTGATCAAGGATGCAGTTGAAAAGCGGTTAAATTCAGCACTGCTGAAACTCTCCACCTTTTTAAATACATCCCCGCGAAGTTGCTTTCCTACACCTGCGGCTATACGGCTGGCAAGCAATCCAACCAAAACAGCACAACCAACACTCAACAATGACATACCCAGCATTTTTAAACCGCTGAGCAGAATATATTCATTTTGCATGGCATCCGTATCCATGCCAATGCTTTCATACTCCGCCTTAACATAGGTGCTCGCTGCCGTATCCATGGTAGAAGCACCCATACTTTGCAGTTGTGTTTCCAATTGTGCACGCATATCCAAACGTGTAGAAGCGGGCAACAACGCCAAAAACTCATATAAATTCATCCCTTCGGGCAGTTGTTCCAACAGCTGTACCAATGCATCATTCTGCACTGTAGCGGGAAGTGTCGGTTGCATCTGAACCGCATCAAGACTCATCACCATCAATCCCACCTGCGGCATCCATGCCTCCAGTTGTTCATAAGTGCTTGCCTCCACATCTTTTAAACGATACAAATCGCTCTTTGTCAACAGCGGATAATCAGCAATTTGTTCCGCACTTGCCTCTTGTTGCGATAATACCTCATAACTGCTTTCTAACAAAGCCTGTTCTTCCTCACTTGCGAACAACAAATATTTGTCATATGATTCACGGCGCATCACCATAGGCACCCCTTCTGTGATACCACTGCTTTGTAAACCGGTATTGACAATATCCGACATATAATCCGGCAAGGCAAGTTCTGTCTGCGCCTGTACAAACAATAAAGCAATGACCGCACATACCGACAGGGCAAACGGCTTCATACATCTTACCAATAATTTCAGCATCCAATCACTCCTTCCTTATCCTCTATTCTATTCATTCTTTTTTATCCTTTATTCTGTCCACCCATCCTTCTACACAAACATCGCTCATTAAAGGATCCTCTATCCTTATCTACCTTTCTCCCCATTTGTTGCTTTTTCTAAGGAACTTCATACGGTTCGCATGGGTTCAAAATCCTTAGCCTTATCCAGAATCCTTAACAAAGCCGCGCTGTCCTCCTCACCGAGATAATGCAAAAAATCAACGATATGCTTCATCGCTTTTTCCTCGTGCTCCTTTAACATACACAACCCCGATTCACTTACACGAAGATAAACACTGCGCCGATCACTATCCAGCACAACTCGTTTCAGCCATCCTTTTCTTTCATACTCACGTACAAACTGCGATACCGCCGCCGGTGATATTTGAAAATAGGCAGATACATCGCACATCTTGACCAAACCCATTTCACTTTCCTGCATCGCCGCCGCAATACGACCCAGTGTCATCACATCCCGCATGCGCACTTCATCTTGGGCATGGCGATCCATTTTTAGTTTGCTCATTAAATACATGAGATGCCAAAGCTGCTTGGCCTTTTCTACTTCATTCATCTGGACTCCAACCTTTCCGTCATTGTTAAGCTGCTTAACAATTAACTTGCTTACGTATTATACGCAAAACTTTGAGATTGTCAATTACTCTCACTGCATTCTCATCATTTCACATAATTGTGCGAAATGTTACAGGGCATGGGGAATGAAGTTCAAATAAAGATCCATGATCTTTTATCAGTACCGATGTAGTAGTGTGTGCAGAAGTATGGCAAGGGAAATAAGAATGGTGGTTTGCCAAAAGGTGAGAATAAAAAAAAGAATTATCATCTTCATTATTAAAAAAGGCAGTTCATTGACATGCCTTTGTATGAATTACGAATTTAATAAATGAATCTATTTGAATATAGATTGAATCTCACTTCCATGATGGATTCTTTGATGATTGGCTTTGCTCATATTGCTCACTCACCAATTCCAACAATTCTTCACGACTGAATTGGGCAATGCCATGACTATCATATTCCATGATATCATTTGCCAGTGTCTGCTTGCGCTGCTGGAGCGTTAAGATGCGTTCCTCAATACTGTCTTTCATAATGAGTTGATATACTTGTACATTCTTTTCCTGTCCGATGCGATAGGCTCGATCGGTTGCCTGATTCTGAAGCGAGATGTTCCACCAAGGGTCCAAATGAATGACAGCCTCAGCAGCGGTTAAATTCACACCGATGCCCCCTGCTTTCAACGAAATCAAAAAGACATCCACTGTTTTACGCTGAAAGCGATCCATGGCGATTTTACGTTCCTCTTTGCTTGAGCGACCAATCAACTTTTCATAGGAGATTTGGCGCTGTATCAATTCTTTCTCCAAGAAGGCCAAAGCACGCACAAAAGAGGAAAATACCAGTACCTTTTGGCCATTTGCGCGTAGTTGTTCAATTAACTCCAAGCATACCGCAAATTTACTGGATACTTCGTCGTTCGATGCTTGAAGCAAGCGCACATCCTGACAAATCTGCCTTAAACGCGTGAACCATGCCAAGATTTGCGGCCGCTGCGTTTCCCAATCACCGGATAATGTTTGTAACTGATGATGTGCAAGGGCCAAGTGATTATGATACAGTTTTGCTTCATGAGGATGAAAAGGAATCAAACGCACGGTTTCAATCTTCTGTGGCAGTTCCTGCAAAACCGCTTGTTTGTGACGCCGCAGAATAAAAGGTGCCAGTAGTCTTTTTAATTCCTGCATTTTTACTTCATTCCCGTTTTTCACAATATCAAGTTCAAACTGTCGCTGAAATTCTGGATAAGGATATAAATAATCAGGCATGAGAAAATCAAAGATTGACCAAAGTTCTGCCAAAGAGTTCTCAATCGGTGTACCACTTAATGCCAAGCGATGCAAGGCAGTGATCTGTTTTACCGAGATGGCATTGTGTGTTCGTTGGTTTTTAATATACTGGGCTTCATCCAGAACAAGCGTATCAAAAAGCAGGGGTGCATACAATGCTTTATCACGTCGCATATAATCATAGGAGGTCACCAATAAATCATACTCTTGATATTGTTTTAAATAGAAAGCACGCTGGGCACGATCACCACAGATGCAACAAACGCGAAGTCGCGGCGCAAATTTGTGAACTTCTTCTTCCCAATTATAGACAAGAGATGCAGGGCAGATAACCAATGAGGGTGCGCTGCGTTCAACACTTTCTAAATAAGCAATGATCTGTACGGTTTTGCCTAAACCCATATCATCAGCCAAAAGACCATGAAAGCCATAGCGACGCAGAGTACATAGCCATGCAATGCCTTCCTTTTGATAATCGCGCAGGATCGTTTCATAATGTGCAGGCAACGTCAATTTTGTGCTTTGTGCATAATCATTTACATATTCATCCACTTTTTCATCTGTCCGCATTTCAATGTAGGTCAATTGCTTAGCGCATTGAGTGAGTGAAAACATGCGATCCATGCTAAGACGAAGCCTACCACTATCCAGTTCATGCAACGGCGCATGTACTTCATAAAGCAGCGTATCCAATTCCTTAAGTTGTGGTGATATTAAGGATAAAAACTGACCGGTTTGTAAGCGATAAAATTTCTTTTTTTGACGATACGCCTGTAATAATGCGCTCCATTCAATTTTGGGAATTTCCTCGCTTGAAATATCAAGTTCCAGTAAATTACCCTGATAATGCACACCAATTTGAATATGATACGGTTGTTCTGTACCAAGGTGCTTTAAACGTTCACTTATATAGATATCGCAATAGGAAGATAACTGCGGCAAACGTTCGCTGAGAAATTCCAGCGTAGATTGCGTATTGCCATCCATATAAATGATTGAACTGGCATGCGCATCCGTGCCATAATGGCGCAAACATGCCGCTATCAGTTCCTGCTCATAACTCATATCCAAGAGCGAGTGATCCATCAGGCCATCATAGCGCTGATTGGATAAATCATAATAATATAACTGAAAGAAAATACGCCCTTGTGCGTCTATATCACCATATAATGCACTTCGCACAATCTCTATACGCGCTTTTGCTTTGAGCTGTTCTATTTTACAATAACGTCTTAAAACTGCTAGAACATAGCGTTCAAATATTGCCACATCCGCTGCATCAATTAAAATATCCCCTGCTTTTAGCCGACATAAAAACAATGCCGCAATCCCCTGATCATCTAGTTGATATCTTTGTAAAGTAAAGCCTATCTCACTTTGATTGGTAAAATACAAATGCTTTAATCCAAAACTACATTTTTGTAAGGAATCTGTATGACAGCGTAAATATTCTTTTTTATGTTCAAGCGCAATAGCAACTACTCTCTTTGTCTCGCTCAACGTAAATCCCTGTGTTTTTCCCACATACAAGGTATAGAAATCATCCAAGGCACTACCATTCAATTTGATTGTTTTAACATCACTATCTACAACATAAACAAGATTCTCCGTATGCCGCACATATTTACGCATAAAGGCAATCTGTTCCTGCGCAAATGTATCAAAGGCAGATTCTTCATGAACAAAATGGAGATGCTTACCATACATCACATCTTTTTTTTCATTTAAGGCGGTTAAAAACTCAGGTATTGAACGGATCGTGTATTTATTTTTATGATTAGCGTATATGCGAAAGGAAACGCACAATCCGTCCTGTTCATGAAGTTGTGGTTCAACGTGATAGGATATTTGTGAGATATCATGAAGCAAACGCAGTTCATGACGCATTTGTATATGCTCCAGCAAGGATTTGCTTGATTGTGTCTGCATGTTTAACTGGCGCTGCTGCTTACGCTCATCAAAGTGCTTATACTGTTCCTCCCACTCCTTTTGAAGCGAGTTCCCATAGTCACAAGGTGGAAGTGTCACTTGTGTCGCAGCGAACTGAATCACCAGTTGAATATGTGGACAGTGCCCATAATCATGATACCATGCACAGTCACATGTTCCTTTTAAAAAGCGCAAGTTTGAATCAAATTCACAAACACAATGATTCTGATGCGCATAAAGGGATACCAATCCCTCCGCAAGATATGTGCCATCAGTCAAACAGTGCCAATGAAGGGAAGAGAGTGCCTGATGGTTCGCATAAATATTCGTGATTTGCTCCAGCAGGAGCTGATCGTCATTTACCAAGCACATTGATTTGATCCTCCAATTGATCCAACAACACCGTTGTACTTCGCTGTTTTTCTAACTTCCAACGCAGTTGAATCAAGATACTTTTCAGCATCCCTATCTCTAATTGTCCCACAGGAAAGCATCCGCTTACATGGTTGATGATATGTTCCACATCTGCATTCTTTTGTATCAATTCCTCCAGCTGAACAGCAATTAGATGACATAATATCCCCTGATCATATTGTTTCAACAATTCATAATAGGGAACGATGCGGATCTCCTTGGCACAAGGCAATAAGCGTGACAACAATAAATCAGCACATTTCGTTGCCTTGATCAGTTCCAATTGTGCACTTTCATCTAACTGTTTCATATAATCCAGCATCCATATGCGTCCCCACTTTTGCCATTGTGTGGGATTCATCACTTGGCGCAAGCGAACAAACAATTCTATTTTATCAAGTCCGTCCGCATGTAAAACAAGGGGATAATACTGTTCTAATGCCGCATGTTTCTGTGCCTCTGCATAAAACAACAATAATTCCATTTGTTCTTCGGCAATATCATGCTCTGTTCCTTTATGTAAACAATAATCGGATAGGAAATGAATGCCTTCATCCATCTGTTTGTTTCTTCGATAATAGTCAATCAGCCATCGTCGCGGTTCTTTCACATCAGTATGTATTATACAAAAAGCCGCAAGATCAGTTTCTGAAACTGCAAACTTTTGCATTAAAGTAAAACAAAACTGCACAAATTCAGTGTTATGCGTATATTTGATCTTTCTGATATAATCTGATAGACAGATCATATCCTTTGGATCATTAAAATAAGTGAATAGCACGCGAGAATTTAATGGATGATAGTGAAAGTCATCAAGAACATATAACAATGCCATGTCTGCCTCTTCATGATAAAACATGGGCATCTGAGTTTCCTTTGTTACTTGGAGGTTACGCCCATAGTTACGAATGTTGGCAAGCTGCGTTATGCATTCGCGTAATAATCGCTGCCATGGTCTGCTTTTAATTGGTGTATCCAGCAAGTAAGCATATAAATCTAAATAGTCCGCAAAACTATCATTCAGGTTTTTCATATGATGAATTGGCTTTATTAGATAAGAATGCAGGCGACTAAGAAAGGCTTCAAGATTGATTACCTCATCCATTTCATTTAATATGTCTGCCATTTCACAGTGCCAAGGCCGATGATTTCGCTGAATCATCGCAAGTTCTTCATGATCTTGTTCGTATAGATGACAGAGGGCAGCCATATGCATACAGTGTTTACCTTGCGCAGCGATTAAACAGTCACAAGACATATTGAGAGGATGAACTTGGATACTTATGTGGAGGAGTGCGCCATCCTGTATCTGGGCCGTATAGGTATGTGGCTGTTTGATAATGGACATTACTTTTCCACAAGCAAGCAGATCCTCCCCCTGATCCCAAGTAGGTCCATCGAAAAAAGGCTCACATATGCTTGGCATCGTATTCCTCCTTATGCATGTTATGGATATTTTATCATATTTTATCAAATAAATGTATTGCTATTTCATGCAGGATAGATGATTTTTCATGCCTAATCATTGGATGACGATCTCCTTAAAGAATACACATATGGCCTCTCTACAAAACGGTTACCATATGTTTCAAATACAGATGATTGATTAAATTATCTAATTTAATCCCTCTTTCTAGCCAACTATGCGATCTTAACATCATTTACAAAGTATCATGGCATCCTCATACGACATGCCATTACGCATTTTTTCAATCAAAAACTGAAACTTATTTAATTCATTTTCTGCTTGTATAAATTTTGCTTCAGCTTGTTTACGTAACTGTGCCTCTTGGTTTTTCTCTGTCTCTACTTGTTTGCGTAATTGAGTTTCACGTTTGCGTAACTTCGTCTCCTTTTCTAACTCCTCTTTCATCATCATTCGTTGTTCCTCATCACAATATCGTTTGATGTCACTCATGATCTCATGAAATAACTTCTTGTCATCCATACTTTCTGCGATTCGCTTCTCTGCCATCTGG
>JAAWON010000027.1 GCA_022799495.1 Erysipelotrichaceae bacterium
AAATGATGTCTATGTGATTTTTATCAGTAAGCATGATGTGATAGGACAAGGAAAAGCAAGTTATCATATCAATCGAACGATCGCAGAAACAGGAGAGGATTTTGGGGATGGCTCTCACATCATTTATGTGAATGGATCATATCGAGGGGATGATCCAATCGGGAAGTTAATGCATGATTTGCATTGTCAGAATCCGGATGAAATGTATTATGAGGAAATAGCGAGGATCACACGCTATTACAAAGAGAACAAGGAGGGAAATGAGAAGATGTGTCAAGCGATGGAAGAGTTTGAACAGCGAGCAATTCAAAAAGGGATAGTGGTAGGCAGAAAAGAAGGATTGAAAGAAGGAATGAAAGAAGGGCATAAAAAAGGAAAAAGAGAAGGTATTACAGAAATTGTGAAGCGTATGTTAGCAAGCAAAAATTTTACGTTTGAACAGATTTCACAATTGGCAGGGATAACGATAGGTGAGATTAGTAAAATAGCGCAAGAGATGAAAGCGGCTGATAGGGTGTTCGCATGAGTGTAAAGGAAGTCTCTTTAAGTTACGATAAGATATAATGAGATATGATGGAACAGATATGGTGTGTAAGCTGTATCTGTTTTTTAATGTAAAACAATTATTATAAAACGCAGAGATATGAAAATGTACATTTGCTCTTTTAGATTCGGTGATAAGAGTGTTTGCTGTTGTAAAGGGGGATGAAATAAAGTAAAATATAGGTAGTTATTGGAATTAGGTAATGGAAAAAGACAGGAGGCAACTATGAAGATACTGGTAATTGGGAAGGGCGGTCGTGAGCATGCATTGGTGCATGCATTCAGTCGAAGCAAACGAGTAAAGCAGATCTTTGCGGCACCGGGCAATCCGGGTATTGCTCAATTAGCGACTTGTGTCGATATCGCTGATGATAATGTGAGTGCGCTGCTTTCCTTTGCGAAACAAGAGGGTATTGACCTCACGGTTGTCGGCGGAGAAGGACCATTGGCAGCCGGTATTGTAGATGCATTTCAGGCATCCGGATTGACCATTTTTGGCCCGACACAAGCGGCTGCGCAAGTGGAGACAAGCAAGGAATTTGCGAAAAAGATTATGGTTAAGTATGGAATCCCTACTGCGGCATATCAAAGTTTTACAAACTATGAAGAAGCAGTCGGATACGTGGAAAAGCAAGGCGTTCCAATTGTAATCAAAGAGGATGGATTAAAGGCGGGCAAGGGGGTAACGGTAGCCCACAGTATCCAAGAAGCGATAGCGGCATTACAAACGGCTTTTTCACAAGGAGACAATCGTGTTGTCATTGAGGAATTTCTTAGTGGTTTTGAGTTTTCATTGATTTGCTTTGTCTGTGATGATATTGTAATTCCGATGGAGATTGCGCAGGATCATAAATGCGCGTATGATGATGATCAAGGACCGAATACAGGAGGAATGGGTGTATACTCTCCGGTACATACGATAACTGAAACCATCAAAACAGAGGCGATGGAGCGGGTAATGAAACCTATGGCGCGAGCCATGGTAAAAGAGGGATATCCCTTTTGTGGCTTTCTGTACGGTGGATTAATATTAACTGAACATGGAGTGAAAACAATAGAATTTAATGCGCGCTTTGGAGACCCGGAGGCAGAAGTAATTTTGCCGCGGTTAAAGACAGATTTATGTGATGTGATCGAAAATTTATTGCACCACCAAAAAACCGAATTAGAATGGGACAGCGATACAGTTCTTGGAGTAGTGATGGCATCACAGGGTTATCCTTCCTCTTATCAAAGCGGCGCACTCATCGAGGGATATGAGCAACTCCAAGATTCCCTCTACCACATGGGAACAAAACTACAAGATGACAAACTGTTTACCGCAGGTGGTCGGGTACTGCTTGTACTGGGGAAGGCACCATCTTTACAAGCTGCCTACCAACAGGCCTATGATAATGTCGCAAAAATAAAATGTGATGCGTTGTTTTACCGCCATGACATTGGCAAAAAGGATCGCTAGGAGGGAAGTTATATGGCAAAAACAGATTTAGCAATTGCACAGGAATGCGTATTACAGCCGATTCGAGAAGTTGCGAAAACGGCAGGAATCGAGGAATCGGATTTAGAATACTATGGTAAATATAAAGCAAAACTGTCCTTAGACCTATATCAGCGTAACAAAGCGCGTAAGGATGGCAAATTGATACTTGTTACGGCGATCAATCCGACCAAAGCGGGTGAAGGAAAATCCACCACGACCGTTGGCTTGGGCGATGGACTGCGACGGATTGGTAAACGGGCGATGATTGCCCTGCGAGAACCGTCTTTAGGACCTGTATTTGGATTGAAAGGCGGCGCAGCCGGTGGCGGTTATGCACAAGTCGTGCCGATGGAGGATCTGAATCTGCATTTTACCGGAGACATGCATGCGATTACAACTGCCAATAATTTGATATCGGCTTGTCTTGACAATCACATCCATCAAGGGAATGCCTTGGATATTGATATCAACCGTATCACATGGAAACGCTGTTTGGATATGAATGATCGCACCCTGCGCAACATTACGATCGCTCAAGGCGCTAAGGCAAATGGCGTAGAGCGTAAAGATGGCTTCTTAATCACCGTAGCCTCAGAAGTAATGGCGGTTTTGTGTTTGGCCGATTCCTTGACAGATTTGAAACAGCGTTTAGGTAATATGCTTGTGGCATATAATACCAAACAGGAACCGATTTATGTACGTGATTTGGGAATTGAAGGCGCTTTGGCGATGGTTATGAAAGATGCGATCAAACCAAATTTAGTTCAAACATTGGAACATACTCCCGTTGTCGTACATGGAGGACCATTTGCGAATATTGCTCATGGCTGTAATTCCATTATGGCAACCAAAACATGTTTGAAACTGGCAGACTATGTGGTGACAGAGGCAGGCTTCGGTGCTGATTTGGGCGCTGAGAAATTTTTAGATATCAAATGCCGCTTTGCGCAACTACAGCCCAATGCGGTAGTGATCGTGGCAACCATTCGTGCTTTGAAACAACATGGCGGTGTTCCATTTGCCGACTTACAAAAGGAAAATGTAGAAGCGCTTTTACAGGGGTGTGCGAATCTTGCCAAACATATTGAAACAATCCAAGCCTTCCATCTTCCTTATATTGTGGCAATCAATGAATTTGCGAGTGATACGCCTGCGGAAATTAAGGCGCTACAAGAATGGTGTCAGATGCATAAGCATCCGATGTCCTTATCTCAAGTTTGGGCTAAGGGGGGCGAAGGAGCGTTGGATTTAGCTCAAAAGGTATGCGCATTATGTGATCAAAAGAATGAGTATGCGCCGCTTTACGATGTGAATGCGTCCATTCCTGATAAAATTGAAACGATTGCGAAATGTTGTTATGGCGCAAAAGGTGTATTATTCAGCGAAGAAGCGCAGCGACAAATCAAAGATTATGAGCGCTTGGGTTGGAATCATATGCCGATTTGTATGGCAAAAACACCGACTTCTTTAACCGATCAAGATCAACTCTATGGAGCACCGACAGATTTTACCATTACCGTGCGTGAACTTCGTCCTTCACTTGGGGCCGGCTTTATCGTAGCGTTGACAGGTAATGTTCTTACTATGCCCGGACTGCCCAAGCATCCGGCTGCTCTTGATATGGATATTGATGAGGATGAGCGCATCAAAGGCTTATTTTAAATAGGTGTTCCTCCTACAAAAGAATGACTGATCGTTCCCTTTTAGACGATCAGTTTTTTAATGTGATTTCAAAGCATCTCCTATTGATGCATTGGATTAAGACTGCGAGGAAGTCTATAATCGTAATCCTATCAATCGTGTGGCAGGGACAAAGCCACATTCTTTTATGATAAGCCAAGCGAAAATAAATCGAATAAACATATATAAAACAGATACTTTGTAGTATAATATAGACGCATCAAAAATCAGTTTGTATGGAGTGCATGGGGCAAAGAGGTGAAGCATGTGGAAGCACAAGGACATTTAAGTAAGCAACAGATTGCGCGGGTTTATCGCAAGGAAGCCTCGCATTCTTACCAACAGGAAGGATATAAATCTGCTTTATTTGTAAGTAATGCTTTTTTGTTGGAACGTATCTTTGCCTTTGCTTTTGATACCTGTATCATGTTTCTGCCGATTCTTTTATGGGAATTATGCATGCTGCTGATCTTTCTGGGACTTTTCCCGATTGGCTTCTTGGAACCTTTACAGATCGTGACATTCATCATGATTGTGATCAGCATGTTTACCTTTAATGCATTGCTTAGTGTAAAATCCGGCGGACAGACGCTAGGTAAATACTTTTATGATTTAAAAGTAGTCAATAAGCGACGTAAAGAGGCTGCCGTTATCAAGTTGATGGCGCGTGAAGTCATTGGTTTTTCCTTGCCTGCTTTTGTCTTGATGCTGTTTTTTAATATGATGGGGGTCGTACTCTATTGGGCAGCGAATTTTGTTTTTATGTTGATTCATCCCCGGCATATTCTGTTTATTGATTTATTGCTTGGAACGCGCATTGTTGTATTGCGTGAACCTGCGGCACAAAAAAATGAGGAAATTGTTCGACAATCACAGCCTATACAACCTTCTGCATTTGTTCCCAAAACTACGATTGATCTGCATTTGCATTCTAATTTCAGTGATGATGGGCAGTATAATGTGGAGGAATTGTTTCAGTTGGCCGCAGGAAATGGGTTGCGTATGATTTCTATTTGTGATCATAACAGCGTAAAAGCAAACCTCATTGCTCAGCGTATGGCGGAATTGTATCATGTCACCTACATTGCAGGAGCGGAATTCGATTGCCGTTATCGGCACATGCATTTACGCATATTAGGATATTTTATTGATTCCGCAAATGATATCTTCGCTCATCTGGAAAATGAAAGTTTGAAACGCGAGCGCAATGCATCGCTACGCCGGGCAGAAGCATTTCGCGAACATACCGGTATTGCGGTGGATGTGGCTGCTTTGCTAGAGAAAAATCGCTATCAAAACATCAGTGGTGCGATGATTGCCAAACAAGTTTTGGAAAACCCTGCTTTGAGCGATGAAGTGCTGCTACGACCTTATCGCATTCAGCCAACTCAAAAAGCAGCGATTCATGCGTTGGTACAGGATTACTTCCGTAAAGGTGCTCCCTGTTATGTAGAGGTACATCATCCTAAAGTAGAGGATATTCTCGACATCATTCATTTGAGCGGAGGGGTTGCGGTACTCTCCTGTGCTAAGTCGATATGGGAGGAAGGAACCTCATTCTTTGAAGAGGTAATTGGACTTGGCATCGAAGGTATCGAGGTCTTTACCCCGCGTTATGATGCACAGGATATGGCTATTCTGCTTAAAGCAGCGAAGGAACATCAATTATTCGTTACCTGCGGAAGTGATTTCCATGGCCCAAACAAGAGTGAAATCCGCATCGGAGAGACAAATTGCCCAAAAGAGGCAGAAAAAATCATCTCCGAATTTATGCGGGAGTTTATTCATAATCAGGAATAAATGTGCCTTTTTTGGCAGTTAAATGCAATAATACTTGCCAGTGGACAAGGAATTATATATAATGTATTTACAAGTGATGAAGGGAAGAGTAACTGTGACAACGCAATAAAGAGAGCACTCGCACATGGTGAAAGCGAGGCGTGCCTAATCCAGTGAAGATGGCCCCGGAGCTGTTTCTTTGAGTACATTCGCTATAAGACGAAACCGGATGAGCGCCCGTTATGCGCAAGAGGCATAAGCAATTATGCGAAAAAAGGTGGTACCACGAGCTTTCGTCCTTTGACGAAGGCTTTTTATTTTTCAGGAGGAAATACATATGTGTGAACAATGCAAAAAACCGTATTATATTACAACAGCGATTGCTTATACATCAGGCAAGCCGCATATTGGCAATACCTATGAAATCGTATTAACCGATGCGATTGCCCGTTATAAACGTGCACAGGGCTATGATGTATTCTTTCAGACAGGGACGGATGAACATGGAATTAAGATTGAGGAAAAGGCAAGGGAAGCAGGTGTAACACCCAAGCAGTTTGTCGATGAGGTGGCACAAACAATCAAGGCCAATTTTGATTTGATGAATACATCCTATGATTATTTTGTAAGGACAACGGATGAGTATCATGAAAAACAAGTTCAGAAGATTTTTAAGAAACTGTATGAACAAGGGGATATCTATAAGAGTACCTATGAAGGTTTGTATTGTACTCCTTGTGAATCATTTTGGACGGAAAGCCAGTTGGTGGATGGAAAATGCCCGGATTGCGGACGTGAGGTAAAAAAAGCCAGCGAGGAAGCCTATTTCTTTAAAATGCAGAAATATGCGGATCGCTTGATTCGCCATATTGAGGAACATCCGGAATTCATTCAGCCGGAAAGCCGCAAAAATGAAATGTTAAATAACTTCTTAAAGCCCGGCTTACAAGATCTTTGCGTCTCTCGTACCTCATTTACTTGGGGAGTACCGGTGGATTTTGATGATAAGCATGTGGTGTATGTGTGGATTGATGCATTAAGCAATTATATCACTTCATTGGGCTTTGACGCAGATGGTCATCATGGTGAGCGCTATTTGAAATATTGGCCTGCGGATGTACATATCATCGGTAAGGATATTTTGCGTTTTCATACCATTTATTGGCCGATTATGTTAATGGCACTGAATGAGCCACTGCCCAAACAGGTGTTTGGTCATCCATGGCTGTTGGTGGGGGATGGAAAGATGTCAAAATCCAAGGGCAATGCCATTTATGCGGAGGAATTGGTTCATTACTTCGGGGTGGATGCGGTTCGCTATTTCGTACTTCATGAAATGCCGTTTGCGCAGGATGGTGTCATCACATGGGATTTGATTGTGGAGCGCATCAATTCCGATCTGGCCAATATTCTTGGTAATTTGGTGAGTCGTACGTTGTCCATGGTGAATAAATATCAGGGTGGAGAAATACGCTATCCGAAAGTGATGGAAGCGGTGGATGAAGAATTGATTGCGCTTGTCTTGGCGACACCAAAACGAGTGGCGGGAAAGATGGAAGAACTGCGCATCGGTGATGCGATAGATGAAATCTTTACATTATTGAGAAGATCCAATAAATACATTGATGAAACACAGCCGTGGGTATTGGGCAAAGATGAAACCAAGCGTGATCGCTTGGCTACGGTACTGTATCATCTATTGGAAAGCATCCGCTTTGCGGCGGTTCTGCTTGAAAGCTTTATGCCCAATAGTGCACAGACGATTTTGGATGAACTGGGAACGCAGAAGCGTGATTTATCCAGTCTCAATCAATTCGGTGAGTTGGAATGTGACCATAAGGTATGTGAAAAACCGCAAATTTTATTTGCCCGCATTGATACCGAGGCATTCCAGAAACAATTGGAGAGCGACCATGCCAAAATGATGACGCAGGAAGCGAAGAAAGAGGCAAAACTAAAGGAAACACAGCCGCAAGAGACAAAGGAAGAAATCAGTTTTGCGGATTTTGCGAAACTTGATTTGCGGATTGGTACAATTCTTAGTTGTGAGAAACATCCAAAGGCAGATCGTCTCTTGGTTGAACAAATTGATTTGGGAAATGGCGATGTGCGTCAAATTGTCAGCGGGATTGCGGCTCACTATGAACCACAGGAACTGGTTGGTCGTCGTGTGGTGGTCGTGGCCAATTTAAAAAGTACGAAGTTACGCGGCATTGAAAGTCAGGGTATGATTTTATGTGCGGCAAATGAGGATGATTCTCAGTTGGATCTGATTACAATTACCAAGGCAATGGCAAATGGCACACAGGTCAGTTAGTAAAAAACGTTCTTATGTGCATAATTGAAACTGAGTGTTTCATGTCATATGAGGTAAGGAAGGATCATCTATGAGGAAGTCAAAGTTATCTCATCTGTTAAATCAAGGGATTTTGGCAGTGATGGGTGTCCTGTTTTGGGTACTTGCCTGTACAAGAGAGTTTGAATCATCCATAAAAGTACTGATGGCAATCATCGGCTTGGTTTTGATCCTCATGGGAGTGTTTCGCGTTTGGCTTGTCCAACGGTTGTTTCATGTGCTTGGCGAGGATGAGGCAGATAAGCAGTAAACCTTTGAAAGAAACACATGATAAATAGTTGTATCAGGCACGAAGTAGCGTAAGGAAACAAGCGCTGTTCGTGCCTTTGTGCGTTTGTGTCTGTCTATTCATCTGGAGATATGGTATAATTTGTATAGAAACAGGAAGAAAAGGAGGAATGATGATGTGGAAGGCTTTACGTAATATGATATTACCACCTGCATATGTGAAACGAATTCAGATGTTCAAACAAGCAGATCGAGCGAATGAAGATGTTTATCTTTATCAAAAGATCACGTATCGCATTACTGCCAGACAGCGAGATTGTATTCTCTTGTATCATGTGTTACCACCCATCATCATTGCGGTTGCGATCGCTGTAGCGGGTAGGTTCCCGTTTGTGGCTGACATATGGCGGTTGCCGTGTCAGTTGTTATTTGGGGCTGGAGTTGCTTGCTTGAGCGTGCGCATCCCACTGTATCTGTTTGTGCGGGAAGCGGATAAGAATGTGCTGAGTGATTCCCTTATTTCCTAATTCTTGAATGGATGGAAATATTATATCCTATGATAATCTAACACATTATTTACTAAGTTTATGAATCTAGTCGTACTTTGTTCTTGTGCAAGGTGCGGCTTTTTAAGTTTAGCGGATATAAAAGATTATCATCATGTTCCCAATAAAAAAGTGAAGGGATGATGAAAGAATCTTATGAAGCAGTTTATTTTGAGCAACAAACGGGTTGGATTTTAGGAAATCAATGAATTAGTCCTTTTTATTACAGGGGATTTTTGATAGAATATATAAGGAGGTTATTTTAACTATGAAATCAGCGATTGTATTGGCTGCCGGAAAAGGCACAAGGATGAAATCACAACTTGGCAAAGTCATGCATTGCGTGGCGGACAAGCCGATGATCGGGCATATTGTGACGGCATTGAAACAAGCGGGTGTTTCGCGTATTGTGGTCATTGTTGGTCATGATGCGCAAAGTGTAAAAGCATATCTGGGTGACGAAGTGAGTTATGCGCTACAAGAACCTCAGCTTGGAACCGGACATGCGGTGATGCAGGCACAGGAATTGGCAGATTTGGGCGGAGATACCATCGTATTAAATGGGGATGGTCCTTGTATTCAAAAGGAAACAATCGAACAGGCATTTGCGGCCAATGAAACGCATGCATTGACTGTACTCAGCGCAGTATTGGATCAGGGATTACATTATGGACGCATCGTTCGTGATGAACAGGGACATGTGAAAAAAATCGTGGAGGCAAAGGACTGCACACCGAGTGAACTTGAAATCAAGGAGATCAATACCGGTTTATTTGTATTCAAAAATAAAGAACTCTTTGCGGGTCTAAAGGAAATTCGCAATGACAATGCGCAAAAGGAATACTATTTGACCGATTTAGTGGAAATCTTTAATCGTAATGGTTGGAGTACCAATGCGATGATCGTAAAAGATCATGAGGAAACCATGGGTGTTAATGATCGCTTGGATTTGGCAAAGGCAGAAGCGTGGATGCGCAAACACATCAATGAGCGACACATGCGAGAAGGGGTAACTCTGATTGATCCGGATCACACTTATATTGGTGCGGATGTCACAATCAAAGCGGATACGATTATTTATCCCAATGTGGTGATACAGGGAAATACAAACATCGGCAGTCATGTTCAAATCTTGCCCAACAGTTTCCTGCGGGATGCGATCATCGGGGATGATGTGGTGATTGATTCCAGTAAAATCGTAGATTCTCAAGTAGATGCACATACGACAGTAGGCCCAATGAGTCACTTGCGTGGACATACGCATATTCATGAACATTGCCGTATCGGCAACTTCGTAGAGTTTAAAAATTCCGACTTTGGTGAAGGCAGTAAATGTGCTCATTTGACTTATATCGGAGATAGTGATTTTGGTAAGCAGATCAATGTCGGATGCGGTGTTGTGACAGTGAATTATGATGGTAAGCATAAATTCAGAACAACAGTCAAGGATGGCGCTTTCATCGGTAGTAACTGTAACTTAATCGCTCCGGTTACCATCGGTGAGAATGCATTGCTGGCGGCAGGTTCCACGATTACCGATAGTGTCGCTGACGGTGATATGGGTATTGCTCGCAATCGCCAAATGAACAAAGAAGGTCTCGGTACCAAATACAAGCAGAAATAAGGCAAACAACAGACAGGCAAAGTTATGCAAATCAAGTGCCTGCCACTACATAAGCAGAAGGGATAAAAAAGGGTATTAGGCAGAATTGCCGGAAGATACAAAGAGAAAAGAGGACAAAGGAAAGATGGAAAACAAAACAGTCATTTTCGCATTGAGTTCCAGCGCCGGTTTGGCCAATGAAATCGCAGCGCATTTAGGTATCCCACTGGGATTATGCGAGGTGAAGCATTTCGCAGATGGTGAGATTATGGTTGAATTGGGAGAGAGTGTTCGCGGCAAGCATGTTTATATTGTACAAAGTACATGTGCACCGGTTTCCAGTAATCTTATGGAGGTGCTGATTGCGATTGATGCATGTAAGCGCGCCAGTGCAGAACATATTGCGGTTGTTATGCCGTATTATGGCTATGCACGTCAGGATCGTAAGGCAAAACCACGGCAGCCGATCACTTCCAAATTGGTGGCGAGTCTGTTGGAGAAGGCAGGTGCGGATCGTGTAATTACCATGGAACTGCATGCCACTCAAATTCAAGGTTTCTTTGATATTCCGGCAGATGATATTTCCGCTATCAATATCATCGGTGCGCACTTCAAGTCGCTGAATTTAGCGGATGTAGTGGTGGTATCACCGGATCATGGCGGTACGACCCGCGCAAGAAAACTCGCAGAGATTTTACATGCGCCTTTGGCGATCATCGACAAGCGACGCCCCAAACCCAATGTGGCAGAGGCAATGAACTTAATTGGTGATGTGGATGGCAAGACGGCAATTATGGTAGACGATATCGTTGATACGGCCGGTACTTTGACCGCCGGTATTCAAATGCTGTATGACAAAGGGGCCAAGGCAGTCTATGCTTCTTGTGTTCACGGGGTATTATCCGGACCGGCAATTGACCGTCTGAAAGCAGCAAATCTAAGTGGATTTGTTTGCACGAATACGATTGCTCAAGATGATAAACTGCCGCAATATCCGCAGATGAGCGTGCTGTCTGTGGGACATGTTTTAGGCGGTGTGATCAAAGCGATTGAGGAGAGCAGATCAATCAGTGAGACGCTGATTGATTACTCCTAAAGGGATTGTTCATGCTAGAACCAATCATTGAGCGCTGGTTGCCGGAAGTCTATGCGACAATCGAGATTTTTGGCATCATCATCATTGCCTTTGGATCAATTAAAGCGTTTATTCTCTATTTCAATGCCTTGTTTCATCATAAGCGCTATCCGATTAAGATTGAACTTGCGAATGCATTGGCACTGGGTTTGGAATTTAAAATGGGCGCCGAGATTTTGAAAACGGTATTGATTCATGAGATGAACGAGATTTATGTATTGGGTGCGATTATTCTGCTTCGAGCGGTTTTAACAATGCTCATTCATTTTGAATTAAAGGCAGAGCGCACTCATGGTGACGCGCAGGCAGCGGCGACGAATAACTATTAGTCAAACAGATAGAATTGTTTTTGTTACAATGCGATCAAAGCGATGGGTTTCCTTGAAATCTGTCGTTTTTTTTGGTAGATCATATTCTTTTATCATCCATTTGTGTGGAGTCTATCTATATTTTGCTTATGGCAAAGTAAGGGGAATGTAAATGGGGGGATTTGCCTATGCTTGACATTCATAAAATCATTGACTATTCTACGTGAACGAATTATAATAACGCCTATATACGCTTGTCAATGCTTATGTTATGAAAAGCGTGAAGGAGGGATTTTATGATTAAATTATCGGATCATTTTACTTATAAAAAACTTTTGCGCTTCTGTTTTCCTACCATCATTATGATGATTTTTACATCTATTTACAGTGTTATTGACGGTCTGTTTGTGTCTAATTTTGTCGGAAAGACTGCGTTTGCGGCGATCAATCTCATTATACCGTTTGTGATGCTTATGGGCGGTGTCGGTTTTATGATGGGTACCGGTGGCAGTGCATTGGTGGCCAAGTCATTAGGCGCAAAACAGCACGAAGAGGCAAATCGCTATTTTTCCATGATGATCTGGGTAACGATGATAACAGGGATCGTGTTGTCGCTGATTGGTTATGTGTTATTGCCACAGATTTCCGTATGGCTTGGGGCAGATGGCGAAATGTTGGCGGATTGTGTTGCATATGGTCGGGTGGTATTAGTTTTTAATGTAGCCTTTATGTTACAAAATGTATTCCAAAGTTTTTTAATCACAGCCGAGAAACCAAAACTTGGCTTAATGGTTACAGTTGCGGCCGGTGTGACAAATGCACTGTTGGATGCTTTATTCATTGGTTTTTGGAAGTGGGGTGTGGTTGGTGCTGCCCTTGCGACCGGAATCGGACAATGTGTTGGCGGTATTTTGCCATTGTGTTATTTTCTGCGAAAAAACTCAAGTTTACTGCATTTGACTAAAACACGCTTACAGTGGCGGCCGATTTTAAAGGCATGCGGAAATGGTGCAAGTGAACTCATGTCCAATATTTCCGGATCATTGGTAGCGATGTTATATAATATGCAACTGCTTCATTATGCCGGTGAAAATGGCGTTGCGGCATATGGTGTGCTCATGTATGTGCAGTTTATTTTTATTGCGGTATTCATTGGTTTTGCGATTGGTACAGCACCGATTATCAGTTATCATTATGGTGCGCAAAATCACAGCGAATTAAAAAATATGTTGCATAAAAGTATATGGCTGATGATCGGTGGTGGCTTGATCATGCTGCTGCTAGGACAAGTGTTTGCACATGGCGTATCCGCAATTTTCGTTGGTTATGATGCGCAACTATTGGCGATCACGGAGTCCGCATTCCGTATTTATTCCTTTCATTTTGTGTTAGCAGGGTTGAATATTTTCTCTTCTTCATTTTTTACAGCTTTAAACAACGGTGCAATCTCTGCATTGGTTTCTTTTTTGCGTACCTTGGTGTTTCAGATGCTTTCTGTACTGTTATTGCCGCAGCTTTTAGGCTTGGATGGTGTTTGGTGGGCAGTAAGTGTAGCTGAGGTGTGCGCTTGTGTTATTTCTTTCTATTTCATTTATCACTATCGTGAAACTTATCATTATGCATGAGTTATGGTGGAAAGGTTCTAATTCTATGTGTCTGGGGTGTTTGCTGGTATATGGGTTTTCCGTGTTCTCACAGTGCTGACATGTTTTCATCATGGCGATACAGCGGGAAATGTGATATAATTAACTATATGAAGCCATGAGGAGAAATGGAAAGGTGTGACGAAAATGAAGAAGTGTTTGTTAAGAATATGTTGTCTTTGTGTAGGTTTCCTGTTATTTGGCTGTGATCAAGGCATTGGCTTGGAGTATAATGCGGCCGGATATGTGGAGGCAGTATTGAAAAATGTTTATTTAGGCGATTCCAGTGCTTATTGCGATTATGTGGATGTGAGCGCGGAAGAGGCAAAGAAAGAATATGAAGGCGGTATGGAAGTAGAAACAGATTTCTTTTTTTACCAGTTGGCGCTTGAAGAAGTGAGCCAGGAAACGCATGAGCAGTATGAGGAATTTTACAAGGAACTCTATCAAAATGCGCAGTTTGAGGTCAATTTGCGAGACACGGAGGAAAAGGATGGCGAGCAGGTTTACAAGGTAGAAGTACTTATAAAACCGATCACCTTTTTCTCCGATCTTGGTCCGCAGATTGATGAGATCTTTGATGCGGAACTAGAAAAGGATTATCCAAGCGAAAAAGAACTGGATGAGGGAATTGCCACTGCGGTGTTGGAACTGCTCAATGCGAACAAGGGAAACATCAATTATGGCGATGAGGAGATTGTTCTTGTGACAATTGAGAAAGATGAAGATGGTTTGTGGTACTTTGATGATGAGGATTTCAATACGATTGATGGAAGGATACTTACCTATTTTGCTTATTAAACAAGAGCACATTTCAATGCGATTATGCAAAAGATAGGCATTTGCTTATCTTTTCTTTACCGACAAGTTTTAAAATGCTTGCAGATGGCGATATACATGCCTTGCATGGTGATAAATTCATATCATGTATCGAGATCTGCTTATCGAGGCATAGATGTAAGTGGTTACTTGACTGACAAAGGAGGGCACGATGCAAAAGGATAAAACATGGTTATTTGAACAGATGCCAATACCAAAAGCCGTGGCGACATTGGCAATTCCGACAGTGCTCTCACAGTTGGTGATGGTGCTTTATAATTTAGCTGATACATTTTTCGTCGGTCTGTTAAATGATCCGATTCAAAATGCGGCAGTAACATTGGCAGCACCGGTACTTTTGGCATTCAACGCAATTAACAATTTATTTGGAGTGGGGAGTTCCAGTATGATGAGCCGTGCTTTGGGACGAAAAGATTATGACAGTGTAAAGCGTAGTTCTGCCTTTGGCTTTTATGGCTCGATCATCAGCGGTGTTATATTCTCACTGTTATGTGTTATATCGGGATCTGCCTTGTTAAAGGTGTTGGGCGCAGATAGCACTACGATGGAAGCGACGCTTGGCTATATGCGTTGGGCAGTTTATTTAGGGGCAGCTCCTTCGATTTTAAATGTGGTTATGGCGCAGCTGGTACGAGCAGAGGGAGCGGCAATGCATGCCGGAATTGGAACAATGAGTGGTTGCTTTTTGAATATGATATTGGATCCGATTTTTATTCTTGTTTTTCATATGGGGGCTGAGGGCGCCGGTTTGGCCACGTTTCTCTCTAACTGTGCGGCTTGTCTTTATTTCATGGTTTTGCTTTATCGAAAGCGTGGCAGGACTTATGTCTGCATCCATCCTAAGTTATTTACTTTTCGTAAGGATATTGTCAAAGGGATATGTGCAGTGGGTGTGCCCGCAAGTATTCAAAATTTATTAAATGTGACCGGTATGACCATTCTCAATTATCTGGCCGCAGGATATGGAACCGATGTGGTGGCGGCTATGGGCATTGCGCAAAAGATCTACATGGTGCCGATGAATATTAACATGGGTATATCACAAGGTATTATGCCGTTGGTCAGTTATACATATTCGGCAAAGCAGTATCAACGCATGAAGGAAACGATTTGGTTTTGTGCCCGTGTGGTCGTTACGCTTATTACCTTGATGGCAATTTTAATTTATATTTTTGCGCAAGGTTTGATTACCTTGTTTATGAATCATGCGGTGATTATTGATTATGGGGAACAATTCCTGCATGGCTTCACGCTTGGGATGCCCTTTTTATGTATTGATTTTTTGGCCGTCGGAATCTTTCAGGCAGTTGGTTTGGGAAAGGCAGCGCTGATCTTTGCGATTATGCGTAAAATCATTTTGGAGATACCGGCATTGCTGTTGCTCAATGCGCTGTTCCCACTGTATGGTCTTGTCTATGCGCAAACTTGTGCGGAGGTGGTGCTGGCGCTCAGTGCGGTGTTGGTTTTACGGCATTTATTTCGTCAATGGCAAGCAGATGAACAGGTGAATGGGCAAGTGGTATGCCCTGTAGAAGGAAGTTAAGGTCGCTTTTACGAACATTGAATCAGGAATAAGATATCTTTATATATTTTTTCGATGAGTCAATCAAAAAACGCAGGCAGTAGGATTTCAAAAATCATACATGGCTTGCGTTTTATGTTTCAGGATCTAAATGAAAGGTTAAGATAGTTTTTTATGTGTATTGCGAATGATTTCTGCCATGGCATCATGCAGATCTTCCCGACCCAGCGCAAAGTCTATCTGCGCTTGCAAAAATCCAAGTTTATCACCTACATCATAGCGCGTACCTTCAAAATCACAGGCATATACATTTTTATCCTGTGCTAAGCGGGCAATGGCATCCGTTAGCTGGATCTCATTACCGGCTCCGGGAGGTTGATTTTTTAAATAGGCGAAGATCTCCGGTTCCAGTACATAGCGTCCCAATACAGCCATATTGCTTGGCGCATGGGCAAGACTTGGCTTTTCTACCATGGTGGCTAATTTCACAATGCGCTCACTCATCTGTTCTTTGGGCGCTACAATACCGTATTTATGAACTGCCGCATCCGCAACACGCTGCACCCCTACGACACTGCCCTCATAAGCATAAGCAGCCTCCATCAGTTGCGCAATCGCACCTTTTTCTTTGTTTACGACGACATCATCACCTAACAATACCGCAAAGGGTTCATTTTGGATAAAGGCTTCGCCACAGAGAATTGCATGTCCTAAACCGCGCGGATGCTTTTGGCGAACCGCAAAGATATTGGCCATGGACGCAATGCGCTCCATCATTTGATAATGTTCCTCATCCTGTTTCTCTAGTAATTTACATTCTAACTCATAACTTTGATCGAAATGGTTTTCGATGCATGTTTTGTACGAACTGGTCACGATCAGGATATCACGAATACCACTGTTCACCGCTTCTTCGACTATATATTGAATGGTTGGGATATCCACAATCGGCAACATTTCTTTCGGTACTGCCTTGGTCGCAGGCAGGAAGCGAGTGCCAAATCCTGCGGCAGGGATAATAGCCTTTGTGATGTTTTTCATGGTTCTCTCCTTTTGTTTTGGATAAAGCAGGAATGGAAATCATCGTTTTGGATTCCTTGGCTTAGCCATGGCATGAGCGCATTCTCTCTATGCTCATTGATCTTAAACGACGCTGATTCCTGTATATGTTTGCGCTTTCATTACTTGTCGTTATTATACCCTATTTTTTTCCTTTCCTCAATCAAAACCAACGAGTTAATGACGATGGATTTTTTTTCGTTAAAGACAGGCTCTTGGAGATAAAAAATAATTTATCCAACATCTTCCAATTCTTATCATTTTATCATTATTATCGGTTTGGATGGCTTGACATTTCGTAAACCTGTCGCTAAAATGTAAAATAGAAAGGTAAAGGTGATCCGGTATGAACGATATAAGTTATGCAGAAGATGCCCGATTGATCGCTGCGATTCAAAATCAGGATCATGAACAAGAAGCCTTTGAAGCATTATATCGTAAATACTATAAACTGGTTTTGTTTATCGCAAATAAGGAATGTGCCAATGAAAGTGATGCGCAGGATATTTTGCAGGAAACCTTTATCGAGATTAAAAAAAGCATTCCAAAATTGCGCAAGCCACAGTATTTTCGTTTATGGCTGTATCGGGTGGTCAATTCCAAGTGTAAAGATTTATTTCGTAATCGGAAGATGACCTTAATGGACAGCGATCATGAGATGATTCGCAATTATGTCACAGAGGAACGGCGCGAGGCAAGTGGTGATGCGCAGATGAAGTATCACTGTGATCAGGATGTAATATTAGGGATGATTGATGAGTTGCCGCATGGACAGCGGATTGTATTGATGATGTATTATTTGGAACAGTGTTCCATTAAAGAGATTGCGCAGTTGTTGGAGATCCCGCAGGGTACAGTGAAAAGTAGGATGTCGACGGGGAAAGCGGCGTTAAAGTCAAAGATTGCCCAATATGAACAGCGCGAACAGATTAAACTGAGTTTTCACAGTTTGGATGCGTTACTGGCTTCTGTCTTTGTCAAAGCGATACAGACATCGGGAATTGCTTTGCCGTTGGGCAAGCCTACCAAACTGCATTTTTCTGTACAAACGCATTGGATGCAAGGGATTGCGGCCGTTTCTTGTGTTACGGTGCTTTCACTTGGAATGTTTGCTTATGGCATGGAACGGCAAGCGTCTGCTGCTCCTGATTATGTTGCGGCGGAGGAGAATGTGCAAAATACAGGGATTACATCCACGCAGGCATATTTTTATCTGTTGGCAAGGGCTTGCTGCGAAGATGAGATTTTGCGCATGGATTTACAGGAATTAAAACAGTTAGAGGGAGCCTATCGGGCCATCGTGCGAGAACATGCTTATCATTATGAATTATTGAAGGAACGTGGCTGGATAGACGCATACGAGCGGCGCATCAACGAATAAAATTAACATATGTATCATTGTAATAATAAAGTGAAATAAATAAAAACTGCAATAAATATGCAGTTTTTATTTATTTAAAATCAAATTTATGTATAATATATTTATATTTGAAAATTATTTTAATTTTTTTTGCATAAAAGATACTTTTTAGAGCGTGGCCTTATGAAGAAGACAATTTTAAATAAAAATACAAATTTTATTGAACCTTTTGTTTGTCTATAACGCCATACTGTTACTTACTGGAGCGTGTATAACAGTAAAAAAGCGATAATAGTGTTTCCTTTTATGCAATGTAGAAAGGAATGAGAGGTATGTGGAAAAGGTTTAGCATAGGGTTGATGTTGGTTGGGATGACTGTTTTTGCTTTTGTCATGGAACACCATTTTAAAGATACACTAGATGCGGCTTTGATGGCGAGTTATTATAGTGTAGGGACAAGTTTTCAAATGGGTGGATATACTTGGAATATAATCAAAGATAATGGCGATGGTACAGGATTTATTCAGACCGGCAAGGAGATTGTTTCTTCCTGTGCTCACACCTCATTCCTTGTACGAGATGATACTGGAGCGCTTGATCAATGTTTAGCAACATTAAATACTTCCTATCCAACAGGGATGAGCGATCGTATTGGAAGTATCACAAAGGCTGCCAATGGATCAGCACTATCTTCAATACAAGCAATCAGTTCCAATGATTATATCCAATTAACTGATAATGGTACAAATTTTTCTTATTTGCCGGATTATACATGGGTAGATGAAAATATTGGAACAAATAAATATGGCTTCTATCATTCGATGAAAGTTTCTTCTGGATGGCAGGTTCTGAATGGCATTTCTGGTTTATGGTATGATCCAGGAACCGGTGCCGGTAATTATCTGGTGCCTACTTATTTAATTCAATTACCGCAATCAAATTTCCTTGATATCACTGCGAACACGCAGACTCACACTATGCCATATTCGGATATGAATAATCAAGCCGGGTTCAATGTTTTTACGATTACAATTAACGATGGTGAAGGACCATTTCATATTGAGATTTATGATACGGATGCGAGCGGTAATGGAACAAGTTCAACACCCTCTACTTATTTCTCCTATGTTTATCAAGCCAGTACTCAAACAATTGATCTAAACTTAATCAATCAGCTACCTGCTGGTGATTATTATTTCAAAGTCAAAGTGATAGATGAAAGTACAAATGAACAATTGTATCTGGATCCTACAAATTTTACTACGGATAATAAACGTACGCAGGAAAGTGGCGTATTCCATGTTTCAGTCACAAAGGTGCCATTGACGATTGCGTTTGATGATCCTAGCACAACAAAAAAATCTATTGTAACAGCGGGTACGAACTGGTCTGAGACTGCGACTGCTAGTCCATTAAATTCTGATGTGGCAGTAACGTATACGATTAGTGGTGGTGATGTGGGGTTAATCCAGTTGGATCCGAATACTGGAGCAGTCACTTACTTAGGTGGCAATGCATTTGGTAAAGTAACGATCCGGGCAACGGTTGATGAAATAGATCCTACTGCAAATAATTATATCAATGCTTATGTGGAAAAAGACATTGTGATCTATCGAGAGGTAGATGGAACCATTACGCCAGATCCAGTTTCAAGTGATACCACGATTCCCACTTTCTCTGCCAGTGATCCCAATATAAGAACCGGAGGTCTCATTGGTAAAGTACAAGGAACATTGGGCACACCGGATA
This sequence comes from Erysipelotrichaceae bacterium, assembly GCA_022799495.1. Lineage (GTDB taxonomy): Bacteria > Bacillota_I > Bacilli_A > Erysipelotrichales > Erysipelotrichaceae > C-19. Next base: position 19,831 of record JAAWON010000027.1, read on the forward strand.
CCATCGGGGGAACTCTCACTACCTTCTCCTATGCGATTCAACCAGGTGGTGATGCGAGTTTGTTTCAAGTTCATTCAACCACAGGCCAAATCACCTCAAATGCCAATCTGAGTGTTGGTTCTTATCACTTCGATATCGTTGTGAGCGATCGGTGGAGTTCAAAAACAATCAATGTCACTGTCAATGTCGGCATGGCTGCGGCTGAGAATCTGAAATTCTATGAAAACAGCACTTCCAATGCAATCATCACTTCTCAATCGGTCACATTAACCGATACCAATGTATCTGTATTCGCCACAGTCAAAGGAAGTACCAATACCAATCCGATCACTTATCGCATCAAAGATGGTTCCACCAATGTCGTAACAGTGCATCCCAGCAGTGGAGCGATCACGATTCATGGAGTAGGCAGTGTCATCATTGTCGCAGAGAAGAATGGGGCAAGTGGTCAGGCCAATGCATCAGCGGAATTGCATTTCACAGTGACGGCGGGAAGTCAAAACTTCATCTATACAGATGCGAGTGGAAATGAATTGGCGAAAAGCGCAAATCGTTATCAAAATTATATAGAAGTATATGCGCCAAGCAAAAACTTCCAGTTGTATACGGCAGGCAATCCGGTAGGAAGTAGTGTGACCTATCAATTAAAAGCAGGAAGTCCAAGCGATGTGATCAGTGTAGATCCCAGTGGTCTCATCACAATCCTGAATGCTTCTTTGCCAGCCCAAATCGGCAGGGTAATTGTAGAAGCGACAAGCCATGATCCCAGTGGAAACTATGCGGATAAGACCATTGAATTGCCGATTGTGATAGAAAAAGGTACAAGAACAGTGAGTTTTCGAGATGATCCACTGTATGTATTGAATGGAAGTGGCAGTGTTGTGCCAAGCATAGAGGTAGATGGTGTATTGGATACAAGTGCAACAGCAGTAATCGAGATAGATCCAACAGAGGATCACAGCATCGCATGGACGAATGATGGAGTTACGATCCAATATCATTGGAGTGATGCGCAAAGCAAGCAAATCAAATTACAGGTAACGAAGCCGGCAGATCGCAATTATAAGGCAGCGAATGGAACAGGAACCTTGCATATTCTAGGGGCAAATGAAAATAGTTTAACACTGTCAACTCCGGGTAAGATCACCTATGGCGATCACTTCACAATACGAAGCACACAAGATGACAGTATGAGTACAAATGTGCAGTATACCTTTGCGAGCGATAATGGAGTGTTTATCAGTGCACCACAAGTAACAGGAAACAAGGCAGAGTTTGATGCATTGGGAAATAGTGGCAGTACGGAAATCACAATCAAGGTAACACGAACAGCAGATGGGGAACTTCCGTTAACGAAAACAGTGAAGATCAAGGTATTACCAAAGCCGATCACAATAGAGATAGAGGACAAGGGAAAATTACGTTTAGAGGAGAATCCGACACTCACCTATAAGGATTTCAAATCACAGTTGGTGAGCTGGAATGGCGTACAAGATGTCATCAATGAGAGTGTGATCAAGTTAAGTACAACGGCAGGGAAGTATAGCCCAGTTGGAACCTATCCAATCGTAGCGAAGAATGCGCAGAAACAATTGAATGACAATTATCCGAATTACACGTTTACGATTAAGGAAGGAAAGTTGAACATCAAAGACAATGGGGATAAGAATTTCTGGGATGAGGATAATGATGGCTGTCCTGATTTAAACATAGAACTGACAGATGACAATGGCGACACAATCCTAATCAATGGCGATAAGAATGAGGATGGTATCCCTGACTATAATATTGACATCAATGGAGATGGGAAGCCTGATTTAAACATTGACACAGACAATGATGGAAAACCGGACTTGAACCTTGTACAGTTAAAGAGTTGGAAGCCAAGCAAGTGTATCACAATAGGAGACATTCAATTCTCCAGTGGAATCAGCGCACAAGCAGAGATCAATATTGATACCAATGGAGATGGTATCCCGGACATCAATATTGATACAGATGGAGACTTTAAGGCAGATTTCAATGTTGATACCGATGGGGATCAAAAGCCGAATGTAAACATTGGAAAAGTACACACTTCTTGGGAACCAGATCTTGACTTCAAAACAGGTAATTTCACATATGACACAATGAAACAAGATCCACCCTTATTGAATGTTGATTCTGATGGTGATGGATTACCTGATCTAAATCTTGATTTAGACGGAGATGGTACTCCTGATATAAATATTGATCATGATGGTGATGGAATCCCAGATACCAATATTGATGGTGATGGCGATGGAAAAGCGGATATCAACATAGATACTGACGGGGATGGCAAGCCTGATGAGAATGTGAAAGAGATCACCGAGTGGAAACCAGAGCATAATGCAAATGATCCCTTCTCCTATGATACCATGCGTTTTGATGAGGATGATCCCAGTCATGATGATGATTTAAGTGATAAGCCAAATGGCGAAGTACAAGGTAGTTATTACCCGGGTGATAACGTAGGTGGTGCACTGACCGGGGACACAAGCAATCCACTGCTATATATGGGCATTGGATTCAGTTCACTCAGTATATTATTCTTCTTAATGTATAAAAGCAAAAAGGATAATATCTAATCTGAAAGATATATTTTAAGTATTTAAGGTTTACAAAGGTAGACTTATATAGACAAGGATTTTAACTTCAAAATCCTTGTTTTTTCTATTCTGAAACGTATATTTTAATATCCTCAATCGCTATTTCTTAAGGTCTACGATTTGAGACAATTTGAGAGAGAGGAAGATGATTATGTGGAAAAAACTATTGTTACTTATGATCGCATTCATTGGTATTATAACAATGACAAATGCTTATCATGATGCAAGGATGAATGCCGCAACATCATGGTTAAGCCTTAATACCTTATCGGTTGGAGATAAGGTAGTAGTGGGTAATTATGGTGGAAAAGAAGTGATATGGGATATTGGCGCTATAGGAAGTGGCGATTATACACTGATGATGAGTACCGGACTGGGGAATTATCCAATGTGCAGTGATACAACAGAAAGTGCTGGTTATAGTTCATCATCAGGCAAATCATATTGTAATTTTATGACGACAAATCCCAGTTATACAAATTCACCCATATATGATGCCACAAATGATTTTCAGTCCGCATTTTCAAGTTTTGAAAAACAGAAGTTAACCAGCACCTCATTTTCTGCTGGTAGTTTTCCATACGCCTTTGTTCCAAGAGGTTCAGATTTCAAGGACTATCTTAATATTTCAAATATATTAGCGGAAGCGGCATATCAGCCGGATGATTGCTATTGGCTCGCAGATTATGGAAGAAGCAGCGATGATCCGTTTGATCCCTCAAAAAACAAACATAATCTGATCGTTTATGGTAAGTCGTTAACCTCTCCTTTAACTATGAAAACAAGATATCCTTATGACGATGTAAATGCAGCAAAAGTAGATGGACTCAGATTAGTTGCTGGGGTAAATACTTTGGGAAATGCGAATGCCGGAATGGTAAGATTATTTGCTTTACTAAAAAAAGATCTTATTTCCTTTTCTTTGCCGAGTGGCTTGAGTGGAAAGAGAGATGATATCACAACAATAAGGAAAACAAGAGCAAACGATATGAGTGAGGCGAATAGTTTGAAAGTACGCTTCCTTGATTCTGATAATGGCCTTGTTACTTTTCAGAGTATTGTAAATGAGAAAGATCCAAATCAAATAGTGACTGAGGTTGCTTCCGGCGATAAAGTGAAATTTAATTTTCAGGCAACCAGTGCGAAAAATAATCAATACATTTCAGCTATTTTCCATAATCTTAAGGATAATAAGCGATACTATCAAAAATTAACTTTGGCATCTTCTTCTAGTTATGTTTTCGATACTGGTGGATTGCCAACAGGAAAATATGAATTTGCCTTGGTCAATGAAACCATTGAGGGTAGTTCACAACGTATTACTACGGCTTCTCCCTTTTCTTCTATTCAATCACTGGAGATAGTGGAACCACATAAACTCACCTATACCAAGCAACCGGAGGCAGGTGCGACAA
>JAAWON010000028.1 GCA_022799495.1 Erysipelotrichaceae bacterium
ATGTCTATGTGATTTTTATCAGTAAGCATGATGTGATAGGACAAGGAAAAGCAAGTTATCATATCAATCGAACGATCGCAGAAACAGGAGAGGACTTTGGGGATGGTTCCCACATCATCTATGTGAATGGATCGTATCGAGGGGATGATCCGATTGGAAAGTTAATGCATGATTTACATTGTAAGAATCCGGATGAAATGTATTATGAGGAAATAGCGAGGAGCACACGCTATTACAAAGAGAACAAGGAGGGAAATGATAAGATGTGTCAAGCGATGGAAGAATTTGAACAACGCGCAATTCAAAAAGGAGTAATGGTAGGTAGGAAAGAAGGAAGAAAAGAAGGAATGAAAGAAGGAAGGGAAAGAGGTCGGAGAGAAGGGTTGAAAGAAGGGCATAAAGTAGGACATAAAAAGGGGCACAAACTAGGTCTCAAGGTAGGCAGACAAGAAGGCCGTGAAGAGGGAAAAAGAGAAAGTATCACAGCAATTGTGAAGCGTATGCTAGCAAGTGAGAAATTTACAATTGAGCAGATTGCGCAATTGGTAGGGATAACGAAAAATGAGATTTATCAGTTATCTCAGGATTAAAATAGGTGTAATCTATGTGATGAAATTTTAGATTGATTACGATATGGAAGATTCAAGGAAATTGTATTATACAGATTGTTAAATAAATAGGAATTGATTGGCAGCACATTAGGAAAGTATAAAAATGTTAAAAGAACGCTCTGTGCGCTTCTTTTTTTTGGTTCTGGTAATAACTGAATTTAATTTGCTCTACTCCATATATCGTGCATTTTCGCTTGTGATTTCTTTGTTTTGTACGATGGTTTATGGTAAAATAATACACGGTGATACAATGAGAAGTTTATATGATTTCAACTATGAACAAATACAGGAACTTGCGCTGTCTAAAGGATGGAAAACCTATCGCGGTCATCAAATCTTTCAATGGCTGTATCGCAAGCGCGTACAAGATATGGATGAAATGAGTGATTTGTCCAAAGAAACAAGAGAGATTTTAAAGCAGGAGTTTATCATATCTCCCCTTACCTTAAAGGATTGCCAGATATCATCAGATGGAACAACGAAATTCCTGTTTGCTTTGGCAGATGGGGCGTTGATTGAGAGCGTCATGATGATATTTGATTATGGTAATAGCGTATGTGTGACGACCCAAGTTGGGTGTAATATGGGCTGTGCTTTTTGTGCCAGCGGTTTAACGAAAAAACAGCGCAACCTCACCAGCGGCGAAATTGTTGCACAAATCATGTATGTACAAAGATATTTAGATGAAAAAGAACAGCGCCTTTCGCACATTGTGGTGATGGGCACAGGCGAACCATTTGATAATTATGAGGCAATGATGAATGCCATGGCAACCGTCAACCATGATCGCGGCTTGGGGATTGGGGCACGCCACATCACCATCTCTACCTGTGGGGTAGTACCACGGATCTATGACTTTGCCAAGGAACATACGCAGTATAATTTGGCGATATCCCTGCATGCGCCCAATGATGCATTACGTGATCGCTTAATGCCAATCAACCATGCGTATCCTTTGAATGAGTTGTTTGCGGCCATCCATACCTATAGTGATGAAAACAATCGTCGCCTTACCTTTGAATATATATTATTGAAAGGAGTCAACGATACCGCGGAATGTGCACGACAATTGGCACAGTTATTAAAGGGTTTGAATGCTTATGTGAATCTCATCCCTTACAATGCGGTAGATGAAAAAGGATTTCAGGGAGTAAATCATGAACAGGCAATGGTATTCTATGATCGCTTGATGAAACAGGGGGTACGCTGTACGATTCGTAAGGAACATGGCAGTGATATTGATGCGGCATGTGGTCAGTTAAGAGTTAAGCATTTGCGTCGGGAGGTGAAACAATGATGAAGGCATTTGGGGCTAGTGATATTGGCTTAAAACGCAAAGAGAACCAAGACAGTTACGTGATTGCCAAAAGTGAAAACGGGAACTTGCTGGCAATTGTGTGTGATGGCATTGGCGGCGGTTTAGCCGGTGATGTTGCCTCTCATATGGCAGTTGCGCATATGAAAGAGCGCTTTTTACAAAAACAAGAGTTCAGCGACGATCTTGATGTGAAGCACTGGTTAAAAACAGTGATTCAGGAAGCGAATGACCTCATCTTTATGCAATCGGCTAAATCTGCTATGCAAAAGGGAATGGGTACCACTTGCGTCGGGGTGCTGTATACCAAAGCACAAACCTATATCTTTAATGTCGGTGATTCACGTATATACGGAGTTTATGATCACCACTTCATTTGTTTAACCGAGGATCATTCTTTTGTTCAGGATCTGTTAAAGGCCGGCGAAATTACCGAGGAAGAGGCCAAACATCATCCGAATCGCAATATGCTTACGAATGCACTTGGTATATGGGATAATGTTAAAATTGATATCAATAAAATAAAGGATGGCTTTTCCTACTTGCTGATTTGCAGCGATGGATTGCATGGCTATGTAAAAGAGGAAGAAATTATCCGGATCCTAAGTAAAACAGAGGATATTCGCAACCTTGTTTATGAATTGATCAATGCTTCCAAGAGTGCCGGCGGATATGACAATGTTAGTGTGATTTTGCTTCACGAGGATGGTGAAACAGATGAATAGGATGATTGCCGATCGCTATCAGCTGATCACTTCCTTAGGGGCTGGTGGTATGGCCGATGTTTACTTGGGAGAGGATACGATCTTGGGGCGTAAAGTGGCCATCAAAATTCTGCGGGGTGAGTTAGCGAATGATCCGGTTACACTGTTGCGCTTTCAACGGGAAGCCAATGCGGCCAGTAAATTAAATCATCCCAATGTTGTGGATGTGTATGATGTTGGTGAATATGAAAATCGCCACTATATTGTAATGGAATATGTGCGGGGCAGGACCTTAAAACAATTGATTACACAGCGGGGAGCGCTGGATAAAAAAGAAGCAGTGGATATTATGATGCAGCTGACATCGGCGGTTCAGCATGCCCATGAAAACCATATTATTCATCGCGATATTAAACCGCAGAATGTGTTAGTAAAGGACGATGGAACAGTTAAAATCACCGATTTCGGGATTGCCTTGGCACATGATGCAGTTCAGTTGACACAAAGTGATGCGGTGCTGGGGAGTGCACATTATTTGGCTCCGGAAACGACAAGAGGAGAACCGGCAACAAATCAGATTGATATATATGCTTTGGGTATTGTATTTTATGAACTGCTCAGCGGTAGTGTTCCCTTTAAAGGCGATAATCCTGTGCAAATAGCGATGAAGCATTTACGCGAGGAAATCCCCAGTATCAAAGAATTTAATCCTACCTTGCCACAGTCAGTGGAAAATATCATCACCAAGGCCACGGTGAAAAATCGTAGATTGCGTTATCAAAGTGCACAGGAATTACTTACTGACTTACAAAACTGCTTACTGCCGGAGTATGCAAATGTGGAAAAACTGGAATTTGATGAGGCAGAAAGCATGCCAACTGTGGTTGTAAGCGATGAGAAAAAAGACAGTGGTGTGAAAAAACAAACGGTCGTATCCGAAATCGTCGAGCCTCAGCGCAAAGAGGGGAAGCGGAAATTATGGTTGGTTTCTTTGCTTACACTGCTTGGTGCAGCACTATTATTGGGGGTGGTATACTTTAGCGGAGCGGTGGATTTCTTTGCTTATGATCCCAGCATCCATGTGCCACAGTTGATGGATCTGAATCAGGAGGATGCACTAAAAACACTATTGGCAGCCGGTTATGATGAAAGTGATATTACCTTTGTTGAGGAGATCAGTGAGAATGGTACTTCCGGAAGGGTATTTGCCAGTCAGCCGCAAAGTGGCAGTGACGTGAAAAAAAGTGAGGGAATTATCGTTTCCATATCGAAAGGAAACTATTATATTGTAAGTGATTATCGGGATCAACTGATGAGCGAAGTAGAAAAAGAAATCAAAGCTGCACTACCAAAGGCTGTGATATCCATCGAAACTGTAGCGACCAATGAAAATAAACCGGGAACGATCTTATCATTTCATGGCGCAGCGATCGCTGACAAACTCTCTCCGGAAAAAGCATACACGTTGTACTTTCAAGTCGCAAGTGCGCCAAGTGTCACAATTGAAAATGTGGTAGGCAAACCTGTGGAAGAAGCAAAAGCCATGCTCAGTGAGTCTGGGGTAGCGGTAATTGCGGTTCAGCGCTCCACGATTGGAATGAGTGAAGAGGAACTCGCGGAATTAACGAAAGGAATTGTGGTGGAGGTGGATCCTGTAGAGGGCACAAAGTATGAACAGGATGGCTCTTCCAATTGCATCACACTGTACTATTACTGATATGGAAACGGGCAGAATCATTCGGATCATCTCCAATCAATATGAGGTGCTCTGTGAAAGCGGCGCTTACTCATGTGTTGCGATGGGTAAATTGCGCAAAGGTACAACGCCACTTGTCGGCGATTTGGTAGCGGTAGAACATTTTGCCAAACAAAGTGGCATTCAAAAAATTTATCCGCGTCATAATGAATTGCGTCGTCCTGCGATTGCGAATGTCGATCAGGCAATCATCGTGATGTCAGCGAAAGAACCGCAGTTTTCTTCCGCGTTGATTGATCGTTTTCTATTTCAGATTGTCTATCATGAAATTGAACCGATTTTATGTATCACGAAAATGGATTTAATTAACGAACAAGATGAAATTCATGCGCAAATTCAGATGTATCAAGAGAGCGGCTATCGTGTATATACAAGCGGCAAAGGAGAAGCACCGAAAGGGTTTGCGGATGTATTGAAGGATAAAATCAGTGTGTTGTGCGGACAAAGCGGTGTAGGGAAAAGCTCCTTATTCAATAAGCTGGATCCAAGTTTTCATTTACAGACGCAACAGATCTCAAAGGCGCTGGGCAGAGGGAAGCATACCACCCGACACTGCGAACTTCATGCAATTCAAGGTGGTTGGCTGGCCGATACACCGGGATTTTCTTCTATGGATTTTACGTATATGGAACCATTGACACTGGCGCAACGCATTCCCGATTTTAAGAAATATATCAATCAATGCAAATTTCGAGACTGTATGCATATCAGTGAACCCAATTGTGCACTGCGTGAAGCGCTGGCGAACAATTTAATCAATGCACAGCGCTATGCTCATTATTGTGAGATTGTATCTATGATTCAAGCGCAGAAACGAAAATATTAAATGTGCTAGATATTGCAATTTGTTAGAAGGAATCAATTATGACAAGGAGGAAGACGATGCAGGACTTGATCATTTCACCATCTATCTTATCATTGGATTATGCGAAGGTAAGCGAGCAGTTGGCCGCATTGGAGCGATCCAACGCAAAGTGGCTCCATTTTGACGTGATGGATGCTCATTTTGTCCCGAATCTTACTTTTGGACCGGATGTATGCAAGGGATTTCGGCGGGCTGTTTCGCTGATGATGGATGTGCATCTGATGGTTGTGGATCCTTGGTTTGTATCAGATTTATTTCTGCGTTCAGGGGCAGGACTGATTAGTTTTCATTTAGAGGCAATGAAGGATATACAAGATGCATTGGCTTTGTGCGCGCATATTCGTAAGCATGGCGTAATGGGGGGTATCGCTGTGAAACCGGCAACACCGATTGAACCGCTTTTGCCTTATCTTGACCAGTTAGATCTTGTCTTGATTATGAGTGTGGAACCGGGTTTTGGCGGACAGTCTTTTATGCCGGAAATGCTTGATAAGGTAAAACAAGTTCATAAAGAAATTGAACAGCGCAAACTGAATACGCGGATTCAAATAGATGGTGGCATCAATGAAGCAACTGCCCGTTTGGCAATAGCGGCAGGCTGTGATACACTGGTAGCCGGAAGTTATGTTTTTCGAGCGGATATTGAAAACGCAGTGGACTCTTTATTATGTCTGAAACCGTAATGCTCATTGCCGCCCGGGCAAAATGTATCCCACATTTGCCTAATTGTGATGTGATCGGGATTGATCGTGGAGCTTATTTGGCCATTCAAGCAGGGTTCACGCTCACATGTGCCATCGGTGATTTTGATTCTGTGAATGAAACGGAATTGATGCAGATTCAAGCACACTGTCCGCTGTTTCAATTACCAACGCATAAAGATGAAACCGATAGTGAAAAAGGGATCCAATACGCACTGGATCAAGGGTATCGCAACATCATATTATATGGCGGTCTAGGCGGACGCATGGATCATACGCTTGCGAATCTCTATTTATTGATGCATCGTTATCCGTCTTTAATTCTAATGGATGAGCATCATTTGATTCGTTGTCTTACAAAAGGCGTTTATCAAATCCCTAAGTATTTTACCTATCTGTCTTTTCTGGCTTTATGCGATACGGTAATCAGCGAAAGTGGTGTTGCTTATCCGCTGACACAACGAAAAATCACTCCTTCTGATATTTATCCGATCTCTAATGAAATACAAGCGGATTTTGCGCAAATAGAAATTCACGAAGGCAGTGTAATTATGATTCAATGTGAAGATGAGCATCCTCGTTGATGCTTTTTATCTGTATTCGCGAATGAATGGAAGAACAATGCAGAAATTATTTCCTAGTGTTGTGAATCATCCTATGATCAGAAAGATGAAGATGTGAATCGCATAGGATAAGATGGAGAGTATCTTTGAATTAGTATGAATATATCCATTGTGCATATGAAAAAAACAGGCATTGCCTGTTTCATCCTGCATAGTTTAGATTGCGTTTTTTGCCTTCAGTGTTTTCAAAGCACGCGCACTGATGCGAAGTGTTTGAGGCTTGCCATCCACCATGACTTTTACTTTCTGTAAATTGACATTCCATTTACGACGGGTTGCGCGCATTGAGTGAGAACGCTTATTGCCGGACATAGGTCCTTTCCCTGTAATGGCACAGACTTTTGACATAGCACATACCTCCTTTATCATTCAAAAAGCACATTTGCCTATATATGATATCATTACCTTTGTGAAAATACAAGCATAAATTGCTTTTTTACGCGAAAGCCGTTTGATTATCGCCTGTCTGTGATAAATGAGCAATTCAAGCGATACGCATGCTTAGGTGCTATCATAAGATAGAATGAAAAAAGTACATTATTGCGAGAAAAAGTGGATGAGATTGTGTGAAGTCAGTACTTCTCACCTTTTCATGGAAAATCCTGTGATTCAAATGGTTGTTTTTCTTTGAAAATCTTGGATATTGCGGTATTAAATTGCATTTTCACTATTTGCGTATTATAATTATACTGGTTATATATGAGTAACCATATGAAATAAAGATAAGAGGGGTCTGTATGAAACTATCCAAAGCAATGAAAAAAATGAATCTCTTTCTCATTTGCGTTCTTTTGGGTGCAGGAATGCCGATCATCTCGGTATCCGCGAGCGAGGATGAGAACACCAATGCGGATATGCCGGATCAGTCCTTATATACGGATGGAACATATTATGAGTTTCCATCTATGGATGCACAAGGCAATATCACCATTGTTCGCCTTCCGGAGGTAGACGAAGCAGCCATTGAGCAGGAGCGTATGGAAACTGCCACTGGATTTGAGGTCGTTGCCAAAAGTGGTAATAAAGAACGCATTTTAGGAAGTTATGATAGTCTGGAGGAGGCGCAGAATGCGATTCCCAGACAGTCTTTTCGTTCCAATGCGGCTTCCAGCGAAATACGCGCTGTCAATGATTACTCCAATATTAAATATGGGGTTGTGGATTTCCGCACGAAAACTTCCCAGTATAATACCAATTACACCGAAACGAAAACCGGTTTTGGTGGTTATTTGAACGGTTCATATGGCGCTGATGGTGCGTTCTTGGGTTATTGCTCAACCGATCAAAGCAAAGTTAAATTCCGCATGGGCGGTGTGGAAGGATGTGTCAGTGCCTCGGATGTCATTGTCCGTGACGTTGATGATACAGATGTCCGCGTAAGTTTCTATCGTGTTGAAAGTGGAAAACTACTTCATTATGTAAAAACGCAGGTTGTTGGGACATATTATGCGACTGTGACCAATGTTGGTTTAAAGCAAAGTTATATGAAGGACAATGTTGCTTATTTTAGTTATGATGGTCATTACTTCTATGAGACTTATGAACAGATGATAGATGATTATAAACAGGATACATTTGCGCACGCGATCAACGCAGATCAACCTTACTATAATTATTTTCAGTTCTTGTCTCATCGCAGTAAAACCGATTTTACCGCTGCGCAGTTAGATGCCAATACCGCAGCTAAAGTTGGAAGTTCCAGCAGCAAGATGAGTTCTTTGGGATCCGCTTTCTTAAGCAATCAGGATAAATACGGTGCCAATGCGCTGTTAATGTATGGGGTTGCGGCAAATGAATCTTACTGGGGGATGAGTAATATTGCTTTAAATAAGAATAATATCTTCGGACATAACGCAACCGATTTTAATCCGGGCGGTAATGCGGACAGTTATGCTTCACCTAAGGACAGTGTGGAACATCATGCGAAAGTGTTCATCTCAGATGGATATTTAGATCCTAAAGATGTATCAGGACGTTATTTCGGTGCACATTTGGGCGATAAGGGTAGCGGAATGAATGTGAAGTATGCTTCTGATCCCTATTGGGGAGAAAAGGCGGCTGCGGTTGCGAATAATATTTCACAATCCTATCAAAATAAGGACTTTGGCAAATATACGATCGGTATGATTGACAAAGGGAATACAGTGCGCATTCGCAAAGAAGCGACAACGAGTTCTACTGCTTTATATGATACTCGTGGCTTAGGTAATTATCCGATTTTGATATTAGCTAAGACAAATGGAGAAAATATCAATGGCAATACCATGTGGTATAAAATTCAAAGTGATCCTACCCTAAATAGCGATCGCAGTGCAACAACACAAGGAACTTATACCTATGACTATGGTAATATGTATCTTTATATATCGGCCGAATATGTGAATAAAGTGGAATATACGAATTTAGATTCAGAAGGTGATCCCAATGATCCAACAGATACAGAGATTAAAGTAGGTGATCCTAGCGGTGATGGCAAAATTACCTCCATGGATTATGTGCTGATTAAAAACCATATCTTAAAAATAAAGGCGTTGACCGGTAATTCTGCTAAAGCAGCCGATGTGAACGGTGATGGCAAAATTACCTCCATGGATTATGTGTTAGTCAAGAATCATATTCTAGGTATATCAGAAATCAAATAAAAGGAGTTATCAAATGCGAAGAAATCTTATAAAAGTAATTATATGTGTCATGATTTCTCTGGTATTAAGTTTTCCTAAGGTTGTATTAGCGATTTCACCTGGGGAAACATTCACCGTAAGTGCCTCTTGTGGTTCAATCGAGGGTAGTATTACTGCAAGTGCAAGCAATGCCACTATCATTAGCGCTAGTAATTGGTGTGATAGAAATGCAACGGTCACTGCAACGGCAAAGGCTGGAAGTGTTGGGCAAGCAACCTTATCAATTATCACAGTGGATGCAACGGATACAGATAAAATGGCCGAAGCAAATGGCGTGGTTTTGGGGAGCAATAGCGTAACTGTAAGCAATCCTCAACCTACTTCCCCCAGTGGCGGTAATTCATCCGGAGGCAATTCCGGCAATAACTCCTCCGGCGGCAACAATGGGGGATACAATCAAACAACACCACCTGTGGAAACAAATAAATCCGATAATGCGGATTTGGCATCCTTATCTATATCAAATGGTACATTGACCCCTCAGTTCGCTGCGGATGTAACAGAGTACAGTGTGGCTTTAGAAAAGGATGTGACATCGCTTCAAATCGAAGCCACTGCAGCAGATGAGAAAGCAAATGTGAGTGGAACCGGAGAAGTGAAATTAGCGCCGGGTGTAAATACCTTGACCATCGTTGTCACTGCCGAGGATGGCACACAGAAACAATATGTAATCAAAGCCAACGTAGATGAATCGCCGGATGTATTTATGGATTACAATGGCAAGCAGTTGGGAGTGGTGAAGAATTTGAATGATACCCAGCCACCGACAACCTTTGAACCAACCACGATTTCTTTGGATGGTAAAGAAGTAAGTGCATATCACAGTAATCTATTGAATCTAACGATTGTATACATGGTGGATGACGCAAATGAGCGCAATTTCTATCTGTATGATGAAGTTTCTAAAAAGATTACATCTATCTTTAAGCCAATCGCTTTATTAGGGAAAAATGTCTTTATCATTGATATTCCTAAAGATTTACAGACACGCAGCGGAATGAAGTATGGTGAAGTCAGCGTTGATGAGCAGAGTTTCATGGGATGGAGTTTTGATGATCCTGCTTTTAAAAATTATAGTTTGTTATATCTGATGGATGAGAAGGGAAACAAACAGTATTATTTATATGAAAGTAGTGAAAATACTTTACAGTTATACAGCGGGCAGGCCGGTGTAACACAGGAACGTTATGAGGATGTCCTTCAGGATTTTGAACAGCGTGGGATCTTTATTTTGGCATTGGCACTCAGTAATGTTGTCGTATTGATCTTGTTAATCATCGCTTTGGTAAAAAAGCGCAAGCCGAAAAAAAGCAAAGTGGTGGTTAAGGCAGCGGCGGATGATTATCACTCTGATGCGATCGCACAGGCAGAGAATGAAGAGGAAATCATTCCTTTTGATGCTTGGAAATATGAGGATTCCATACCGGATCAGGGCATTCATCTTCAGCCCTATGAACATGATTCTCATCTTTTCGACAGCCAAGATGGGACAAATAACGGGTAATCATGACAAAAAATGATTACTCTTTTTTCATATAGAAATTGTAAAGGTGTATAGGATAAAAAGAAAAACGAAAAAAAAGAGTTCTTTTCTTATTTAGGTGTTTTTAAAGTCTCTCATTTATGGTATGATAATAGAGACGAAATGTAAAGTAAGGGGGTTTAAAACCTTATGGAGCGCAAGCAAATATTTGCGGCATTGGAGCTTGCTGATCATGAAGTGCGTCTTGTGGTGGGCGAATTTCATGAAACTAGATTCAATGTGCTGCGAGTCGAACGAATAAAAAGCAGTGGAATTGTAAATAAAAAAATCGTAGATGAGCGCAATATCATCAATGCGATTCGCAAGGCAATTCAAAATTGTTCCCAGACATTGGGATATAAGATTGAACGCGTTTTGTTGGCAATCCCTTCTGTGGATGTGGCGCGATTTAACAAACGGATTCATGTCAATGTTGAAAATGGCAGTAAACGGGTTCGCTTATCGCATATTCAAAGCGGTGTAAATGAGGCGATTGCCTATCAGCCGGATCGTGATTTGGAATTAGTAAATATCGGTTGTATCAAATATATCACCAATGGTATTACTTCAAGAAAAATGCCATTGGATGAAGTGTGCGATGTATTGACGATGAGTATTGATCTATTGTATGCGAATAAAGAAATCGTTTATTCTTATGCCCGTTGTGTAGAGAAGGCAGGATTGGAAATCATTGATATCTGTTTGGACTCTTATGCGATCGCAGAGGAGGCCGCAATTTTTGAACAGACAGTAGATAAATACGTCATCCTGATTGACTTACAACGACAAAATACGACGCTTTCTTTATTTACCCATGGAAAATTGGTCAACTGTGAGGTGTTGGAGAGCGGATATGGTGATTGGATTTCACCTTTGAAAGATGAATATCAGTTATCCTTGGATGTTGGATTCCGCTTGATTCAAAATACCTGTGCATTGGAAGAGAAAGAGATCCAAGATTCAGTTGTTTACATTTGGGCTCAGGGCGGGGTAAATCATCAGCTAACGGAGCGAGATGTGTATAACTGTGTGATTGGACCGATACGATCATGGTTTGCGATGATCAATGAGGCATGTCAGCCGATCATTGACAGTGGCAATGTCAATTACATATTAAGCGGCGAGGGCTTAGAAATCCAAGAAATTGAGAAATTAGCGAAACAGTTGAATGCACCTTCTCAAGTATACGTGCCGCAGACCATCGGTGCCCGAGATTGTGCATTGGTTAGTTGTTTAGGTCTGTTTTACAGCTGGAAAGCACAAATGGCAATTCGCAAGGATGAGCGGACCAGTTGTGATCAGCGAGATGTGGAAAAGGCTGTGGGTTCTATGGGCAAAGGTTTGGATGATGAAAGCGGCTTTACTAAAAAATTGAAAAGCATGCTTTTGAGCGATAAATAAGGACAAGAGAGCGAGGAGCGAGACAAGATGAGTGATTTACAGTTTGAACAGGTGGCAAAAATCAAAGTGTTCGGTATTGGCGGCGGTGGCTGTAATGCGGTGAACCGCATGGTCTCCGAGGGAGTAAAAGGTGTGGAGTTTTATGTGGCAAACACCGATTTACAAGTATTGAATCAGTCACCGGTAGAAAATAAGATCATCCTTGGACGAGAAATTACCAAGGGACTTGGCGCAGGTGCAGATCCGGAAGTGGGACGGCGTGCGGCACAAGAAAATGAAAGCGAGATTCGCGAAGCAATCAAGGGTAGTGATATGGTGTTTATTACCGCCGGACTTGGTGGCGGTACTGGTACCGGAGCGGCTCCTTTATTTGCGAAGATAGCGAAAGAAGAAGGGGCATTGACGGTAGCGATTGTCACAAAACCTTTTACCTTTGAAGGAAAGAAGCGTCTTTTATCGGCTGAAAGTGGTTTGGCCGAATTACGGGAATATGTAGATTCCATGATTATTGTATCCAACAATAACTTGATTGAGGTCATTGGCAGAAAACCGCTGGTAGAGGCATTCCAAGCGGCCGACAATGTGCTGCGGCAGGGTGTGCAGACCATTACTGATTTGATTGCAGTTCCGGCTTTAATTAATTTAGATTTCGCGGATGTAAAAACAATTATGGAAAATCAAGGTTCGGCGCTGATCGGTATCGGTATGGCCGATGGTGAGGACAAGGCGCGTGCCGCTGCGGAAAAAGCGATTCAATCACCGCTGTTGGAAGCCCAGATTACCGGCGCTCGC
This sequence comes from Erysipelotrichaceae bacterium, assembly GCA_022799495.1. Taxonomy (GTDB): domain Bacteria; phylum Bacillota_I; class Bacilli_A; order Erysipelotrichales; family Erysipelotrichaceae; genus C-19. Next base: position 12,972 of record JAAWON010000028.1, read on the forward strand.
AATGCGATTGTGAACATTACCGGTGGTGAAAGCATTACGCTATATGATGCGGAGGATGCGATGGCACTTGTTCGTGAAGCAGCCGGAAATGATATTGATGCGATCTTTGGTGTGGCAATCAATGAAAAACTTGGAGATTCCATCATTGTGACAGTGATTGCGACCGGTTTTGATCAACCTAAGGAAAGCATTGTCAAGGCAGTGCCGAAGACTTCAAGTACCGCAAGTTTTGCCCAACCGCAGCCTAAGCCAGTACACAATGAGGTGAAAGAAACTCCGCGCTATCAGGAACCAAGTGCAGAAGAAGATGAAGAAGAGAGTTCCATTCCGAGATTTTTTGTTCGTTAATCTTTTATGAAATTGTTATATATGACAAAGGAGTGCACAGCTGTAGATGCTTATCATGAAATGTATCGCAAGCGTGTTTTGAATTATTGTATCAAAGCGGGGATTTCATATCTATTCATAAGTGCTAGTGCAGATGACGCTGAGGATGATTTTGCGGCAGATGCATTTGAACAGGCTTGTGCAGAAGCACATATTTCCGTAATACATGCTGGTACGCAGTTGGAAATAGCGGGACAGCGCATCAATTTAAGTGATACCGCATTGAGTATAGAAGATGTGGGGCATTGGAAGGTATGTAGTGAAGCACCTATTTTCATTGATACTGAAAATGGTGTTTCTTATCCTGTTTATATGTATTTATTTCTGAATCACGCTTACGCAATCAGTAAGGAGCGTTTAGATTTTGAGCGAATGGAAGATGAACTCAGTGAATTGCTACGCGATCTTTTGCGCACACATAAGAAAACCAATCAAGAACATTGATATAGCACATGTACGCATGTGCTTTTATTGTGTGCTTTTGTCGAAACCATCATAGGATAAAGAGATTTCTCATACGTATGGGATGTGAGGAGGCAGTGCCATGAGTTATCGAAAAAATACTTATGATGTATTAAAAGAACTGAACAGTGATGTACAGAAAGGTTTGAGTGCCAAACAGGTCGCAAGCCGCAGGCTGGAGTATGGTAAAAATGAATTACAGAAACAAGCGAAGAAATCCTTACTCTCTTTGTTTTTGGAGCAATTTAAAGATCCGATGGTTGTGATTTTGTTGGTGGGGGCATTGGTATCCGTTTGTTTAAAAGAATTGATGGACGCATTGATCATATTGTTTGTGATTGTTATGAATGCGTTGATTGGTGTGGTGCAAGAATTTAAGGCAGAGAAAGCATTGGATGCATTGGAACAGTTGGCTTCACCGAAAGCTTTTGTGGTGCGGGATGGTTATCTGCGAGAGATAGCAGCTTCACAACTAGTGGTCGGTGATATTGTGGAACTGGAAGCAGGACGCTACATACCGGCTGATATGCGCTTATTGAGTAGCCATAGCCTGAAAGTAGAAGAGAGTACCTTAACCGGTGAAAGTGAGCCGGTGGAGAAGGATGCTCAGTTAATTTATCATGAGGATATGCCAATTGCGGATCAGCATAACATGGTGTTTATGTCCACCTTTGTTACATACGGAAAGGCAAGGGGGATTGTCGTTCGTACCGGCATGAACAGCGAAGTCGGCAAGATCGCGGCGATGCTGTCTCATGCACAAGAAGAACAGACGCCATTACAAGTACGCTTGGCCCATTTATCCAAGGTGTTGGGTGTTATCTGTCTGAGTGTCTGTGTTGCCATGTTTGTATTGGCGATGGCGCAAGGTCGCAACTTATTTGATATGTTGATGCTGTCCATATCATTGGCAGTAGCGGCTATTCCGGAAGGATTACCGGCAGTTGTCACAATCGTTTTGGCAATGGGTGTGCAAGTGATGTCCAAAAATAATGCGATTGTCAGAAAACTGCATGCGGTGGAAACACTTGGATCTGTCAGTGTGATTTGCAGCGATAAAACTGGGACACTGACGCAAAATAAAATGCATGTAGTTCGTTGCTGGTGTAGTGGTGAATACGATCATCCCGATAAAGAGTTGCTAAGTGGTATTACGCTATGTAATAATGCCATTGCCCAACAAGGTGAAATCATCGGAGAACCTACCGAGATGGCACTGATTGAATATGCGGCTGCCCAAGGCATAGATAAAAATGATTGGGAATTACGTTATGTACGGGTGAATGAAATTCCCTTTGATTCCAAGCGTAAGCGAATGACAACGCTGCATCAAAGCGCAGCAGGTTGTTATGCGTATTCTAAGGGAGCGGTGGAGCGAATCTTAGAAAGCTGCACCCATATGAAGCAGGGGACGCAAATTGTTAAGCTGAATGCTTATGAACGTGGACGGATCCAAAGCGCAGCGGCTCAGCTTTCCGCAGATGCCCTGCGTGTACTTGCCGTGGCTTATCGCAAGGTAAGTGATCCCTATCAAAGTGGGGTGGAGCAGGAGATGACGTTCGTCGGTCTTGTAGGCATGATTGATCCACCGCGTGAGGAGGTTAAAACAGCGATTGAGACGTGTCGTCATGCAGGAATTGAGGTCGTGATGATCACCGGCGATCACCCGCTGACCGCTTTGGCGATTGCCCGTCAACTTGGCATTGCCAAACAGGAGAAGCAAGTGATAGATGGGCGTACACTGGACGAATTAAGTGATGCGCAACTGCAAGAACAGTTGCAAGACATACGAGTATTCGCAAGAGTAACACCTGAACATAAAGTACGTATTGTCTCTGCTTTTAAGCAACAGGGTCATGTTGTGGCAATGAGTGGGGATGGGGTAAATGATGCACCTTCTTTGAAACATGCGGATATCGGTATAGCGATGGGAAAGAATGGTACGGATGTATGTAAACAGGCAAGTGATATGATCTTGGCGGATGATAATTTCGCAACGATCGTCACAGCAGTTGAGCAAGGACGCAATATCTATGCGAATATTCAAAAAGCGGTATTGTACTTACTCAGCTGTAATCTAGGTGAGATAATGTCTTTATTTCTGGCGATTATGTTAATGCCGAATGTGACCTCTACGCTGAGTGCGATTCAAATTCTATGGGTGAATTTGGTGACGGATGCATTTCCGGCGCTGGCCCTTGGTGTCGATCCCAAAGATCGCTTCATCATGCAGGAGAAACCACGAGATGCGAAGGAAAGCCTATTCGCACATGGTGGTATGATCTTCACGGTACTCAATGGTATGTTAATCGGAACCATGACGCTAGTAGCTTTTCGTTACGGATTGAACACTTCGCAAGAAATGGCTCAGACGATGGCATTTATGGTTCTTTCCATTTCCCAGTTGTTTCATGCTTTGAATTTGCGTTCAAGAACGCATTCGATCTTTCAAGTTGGAATCGGTAAAAATAAATGGCTGTTACTGACGATTTTATTCAGCATCACTTTGCAAATTATGGTTTCTCAATTACCGATATTTCAAATGTTGCTGAAAACAGTTGCTTTGCCTTTATCCTCTTGGTTGATCGTATTTACTCTTTCTATCAGTGTAATCATCATCAATGAATTGAGCAAATGGTTTGCTCAAAGTGAAGGACATTCAAGCACAAAGGAACAGTGAGTCGTAAGACTCACTGTTTTTAGATCATTGAAATCAGTGAAAAGTGTACTGTGCATGAAGGAAGATGGATGTAGAGATGAAGGGTAGGAAAGTAACAAATGCGAAGAAACTAACATTATAGACGATTCTATGAAATAGCTGATTATACTTTGCTTGTTTGGCTGTCCCGGTTGATAGATAACTGTCCTCTAGGCATTTATCTGTTTTTATGATAAAATATTACAGGCATGCGGTTTTGGCTTATTAAAGGGCAATCCTCATTGCTTAGGAAGCGAGTGTTCAATGAAAACAAAAGAGAGTAAAAAGAAGCAGGAAGGCAAGGCTATTGTACAGGAAAATGGCATGATTTTGGATGTGAATGATCGTCCTCAACCTTTACAGTGGTGTCTGTTGTCGTTTCAGCATGTATTTGCGATGTTTGGCGCAACGATTTTAGTACCGATGATTACCGGGTTTCCCGTTTCGGTTGCATTATTTGCGAGTGGTATAGGTACCCTTTTGTATACGCTGATCACAAAGGGTAAAGTCCCGGTATATTTGGGTTCTTCCTTTGCTTATATCAGCGCAGTACAATTAGCGGTTGCGGCATTATCCGGTGATGTATCGGCTGCACAGACGGGTTTGATTTTAATCGGTATTACCTATGTGATTGTAGCACTGATCATCAAGGTGATTGGTAAGGAATGGATTGATAAACTACTGCCCCCGATTGTAATAGGACCGATGATTGCGGTGATAGGTTTGGGTTTGGCAGCCAATGCGGTAAGCAATGCCGGCTTTGTGGCTGATGGCGATATCCGTCATATGATTGTTGCCCTTATCACTTTTTTAATCGCTGCTTTTGTTTCAACAAAGGCAAAAGGCTTTTTTAAGATTATACCGTTTTTATGTGCGATTATTTGTGGTTATATTCTTGCTTTGGCGATGGGACTGATTGATTTTACTGCGGTACAAGAAGCCGGTTGGTTCTCGTTGCCGGAGTTCATATTTCCGTTTCAAATCGGTGATTTCGCAACCTATCAGTTTTATTTTGGTCCAGAGACATGGGCAATTTTGCCGGTTGCGTTGGTAACTATTTCCGAGCATATTGGCGATCATACCGTATTGGGTAAGATCTGTGGCCGTAACTTCTTAAAGGATCCGGGCTTGGATAAGACCCTGATGGGAGATGGTGTGGCAACTGCGGTATCTGCTTTGATCGGTGGCCCTGCAAATACGACATACGGAGAAAATACCGGTGTGATTGGTATGACGCGTATTTCCAGCGTATATGTGACAGCCGGTGCGGCGGTGATTGCGATTTTATTATCCTGCATTGCCAAGGTGTCTGCGCTGATTTCCACAATTCCTACCTGTGTATTGGGAGGTATGAGTATTCTGCTTTATGGCGTTATCGCTTCCAATGGTTTGCGTGTGCTGGTTGATAATAAGGTTGATTTTGGCAAGCAGCGTAATTTAATCATTGCCAGCGCGATGTTGGTGATCGGTTTAGGAGGAGCAGTACTGCCATTGGGTGGAGCGGCGACGTTATCCGGCACTGCTTTATCCGCATTTGTTGGCATTGTCTTAAATCTGGTGTTGCCAAAGGAGGCATAAGCAATCTCTCACATAGGAGCATGGGAAGGGGTTGTTTTGGATGAAGTTTAAACGTATCTATATTGAGATTACCAATTCCTGTAACTTAAATTGTTCTTTTTGTGCAGGAACAAAGCGTCGCACTGCTTTTATGAGTCCTGCGGCGTTTTCACATATTTTAAAGCAAATCCGTCCTTTTAGTGATACTATATACCTACATGTACTGGGGGAGCCACTGCTTCATCCTGAGTTTAGGGAATTGTTGGAAATGGCACAGGCTGCGAATTTTTTCATCCATATCACCACGAATGGCACATTATTGGCAAAGCGCATGGATGATTTACGAGGACGCATTCGACAATGCAATATCTCACTGCATAGTTTTCATGCCAATCCAACCCAAGCAGATGAGGATTATGTACAAAACTGTCTGGCTTGTGGCGATGATTTGGCCCAGCATCAGACGTATGTCAGTTATCGTCTGTGGAATGCTCATAACGGTTCATTGAAACCAGAGGATCAGCAGATTGCACAAATTTTGGCGGATCATTATCATGTTTCCCTATCCGATGAATCACATCAAAGGCTTGCGCCCAGACGTTTTTTGCATCGAGAAAATACCTTTGTATGGCCTACTTTAGAATTACCTGTATTAAAGCAGACAGGAACATGTTACGGAATGCGTAGTCATTGTGCGATTTTGGTAGATGGCAGTGTGGTGCCTTGTTGTTTGGACAGTGAAGGAACCATGACTTTAGGCAATGTTTTTCAGACCGCTTTTGCGCAGATCATTACCCAGCCGCGGGTAGAGAGTATGCGTGTCAATTTTCAAAATGGCCGCATGAGCGAGTCACTCTGCATGCATTGTTCGTATCGGTTGCGTTTTACGCGAAAGGAGCGCATATGATTCAAAAATTGGATAAGCGTTGGTTTGGGGAGATGTTTGCGATTATGTGCGAAGCATTTCCGGAGTCGGAATATCGCATGAAACAGGAACAATACCGCTTATTTGAACTTAGCCAATATGAGGTGTTCGGTGTAGTAGAACAAGGACAGCTTTGTGCCTTTTTAGCCGCTTGGGATTTAGGATGTGTACGTTTTGGTGAACATTTGGCAACGCTCCATACAATGCGCAATCATGGCTTAGGGGCAAAGTTGTTTCGTTTTTATGAGCAGTTAAGCGCGACTCCACTTGTCTTTGAGGTGGAACTACCTGAAACTGAACTTGCTAAACGGCGCATTGGATTTTATGAACGTTTAGGCTATCACTATTATGGTGATATTCCTTATTTTCAAGGCAGTTTTCACGCAGGACAGGAGCGCTTGGCGCTACGCTTAATGATGAATGATGCGCATGTAGAACGCACAGAGATGGATCGAATCATTGATTTAATTTATCAAAATGTATATCATCAAGACCGTGATTTTTAACAAAAACAAAATAGATCATCAGAACATGCAGAAAAGGCATGTTCTTTTTATGGATGCGCTTGGGCGAACCATACAGGAGGATTGCCGCATTCAACATATACTGTTAAAGAAAGGAGGCGTAATGCTTATGTTTACAGATTATGTTTTGAAACAAGGGGATATCGGCATTTCCGTCAATAAGATGCAGGCATATCTGAATTTATTTCAGGAGCGCGGTATCATTACCACTCGTAATTTACAGGATGGTGTATATGGCGTTCGGACTGCTCAAGCAGTCAGAGAGTTCCAGCACTCTGCACAACTGCGTGAGGATGGCATCATCGGCAATGATACATGGGATGCGATTGTGAATAAACTGCGGGAACTCGGTATCGTTACCAATATTCCGGTTGCGAGCAGAGATTTCTATTTATCTTCCGGTAATCGTGGCATCGGTGTATTCAAAATGCAGGAATACTTGAATGCGATTGCGGCTAGTAATCCTTGTCTGCGTCCGATCCCTGTCGATGGCATGTATGGTCCGCGTACAGTGACAGCCGTTCAGATGTTTCAATATCTGTATGATTTGAATATCGACGGCGTGATTGGCAGTCGTACTTGGGATGCGATCATCAACGAATACAAGTCACTGCCCGTCAGTGCAATGTAGGATGAAACAGGCGTAAGGCCTGTTTTATTTTGTTGTTCTATAGCGTAAATATCGAACAAAAATTATGGGGTGATAAAAGAATAAAATCCTTTTAAAATACATGATATCTTTTGATTTTAATGGGAATAAAAAATAACTAAATATTTCAAATGTATATAAAAAGGAAAATTATACTAACAGATGCAATAAATGAATAAAATAAAATTTGTTATTGCATTAATTTTACTTTTTTAGTATTATGAAATATAAGGAGTGGTGTTATGCAATTTGATCAGAAGCACACGGAAGCATTGATACAGCGCATCAGGCATCAAGATGAGACTGCTTTTCGAGACTTCTATGAGGAGTGGTATCCCAAGGCATATTATATTGCGTTGGCAATTACTCATCATGAGGCTGATGCGAAGGATGTTGCACAAGAGACAATGATTGAAATTCACCGCTCATTGGAGCATTTGCGGGATTTGAATTACTTTAAGTTATGGTTTAATCGAATCATTCTCAGTAAGTGCAATCGCATTTTCCGTAAGAAGAAGGCAGTGACTATGGATGTGGAACAGCACAATACGTTATATGAGCAAAGAGAGGAGCGATCTGATTTTTTGCCACTGGATCACATACATAAAGAAAATGATATCGTTGTATTGCGGCACATGTTGGGTCGTTTACAGCCTATCTATGCGGAGGTATTGGTGCTTATGTATTTGGAACAGTGCTCAATCAAAGAGATTGCGGCAATTTTGCAGGTGCCCGAGGGAACAGTAAAAAGTCGGTTGAGCAGTGCCAAAGGGAAATTAAAATCAGAGATTCATGCCTATGAGCAAAGGGAACAGGTGAAACTGAGTTTTCATGGCAGATCTTTGGAGGGATTGCTTGTCGCTGCTTATGCGAATATGAGCGGCAATGTGTTTGGTTCGATGAATGGGATGCTCTTGCAGGGCAAGCAATGGATATCTCACATTACTTCTCATGTGGCAATATGTGCTTGTGGTATTGTGCTTGGAGGTTCTATCCTATTAGGGGGAGTACGTTTTTATCAAGCGTATCAGCCCAAACATGATGCAAATTCTTTACGTGAATTTGCGCCAGTCACATTCATGGATTTAGAAATTCATAATGAGAAAGAGGCATACTTTGCGTTGATGAAATACGCCCATTGTGAGGTGGAGTTGAATCAGCTGAATGAAGAAGATTTAGAAATTGCCGAAAATTTGATGCGGCAACTTCACTATCCGGAAAGTGTATATGATATGCTTTGGAGAGGCAGATAATAAATTATTCATTTTATTTCTTGTTTTGCGAACCTATCAAAAGGTAACTGGTTCACTATGTCGAAATTATCGGTTCTTATGCTTAGAATGGGTGATTATGGCAATGTGAATCTTTTTTCTGATTCATGGCAAGGCAACCTGTTAAGGAATGCTTTTTGCTAAATGGAAATTGTATAAATGATGAATAAACAGCAAAAGAGAAAGGATGGTCAATGATGCGAAAAAAACTATGGATGTGCTTAGCAACTTTTACCCTCATGCTATTCACTGGTTTTATTTATTGGAATTATACATTAAATGCAGCTCCTGCATCTGTTAATTATTACGGGTTTGGCGATAATTTTGAAAGAACAAATACAGATTCTTTTACTATGGGAGGTATAGAATGGAAGTTGGTTTATGCTTATGGTGACAAGGGATGGCTCATGTCTAAAGATAATATTGCACCTCGAGCGAATTGTAGTGATCTTAGAGATGGTTTATGGGTAGAGGAAAGAGATGTTTTAACATGCCTGAACACTATTAATAATTATTATCAAGCTAGTATTAAGAATACAGATTCGATGGGTGAAGTTGTGTTAGGAAGCAGCCCTATTAATACTTTGGGAATGATGTCTCTAGAGGATTACTTTACAATGACTAAAGATGGTGAGGATATCTCTTGTCTTGATGGGATTGATACAACATTTACAGGGAGTACATTTGGAGATTTCTCATCGTATGTTGTATTTGCTCAGCATAATATGACTATTGGTCAAACAAAGAGAGTTGTAATTGGTGGAAAAACATATAAATATTTACTCTATAATGATGCACGTGACGTATTCGATGCCATAAATCCTTTCATTGAAATCAATTTGCCACAAAAAGGCATTATTAAGAACATCATGGCAGATAAAACATCAATTACGAAGTCATATACCGATCCAATCAATGATACCGGCAATACTATGATTAGCATTGATACATCAGAAGGAGAAGGTCCCTATCATTTCTATCTCTATGATACAGACGCTAGTGGACATGGAACTTATACAACCCCATCCAATTACTTTACGTTAGATCCCGATTCTGCCAATGGTACGGCAAAAGTCAATTTGATCAATAAACTTCCGGCTGGCGATTACTATTTCAAAGTAAAGGTGGTGGATGAAAGTACGAATGAGCGTCTGTACTATGAGCCTTCCGATTTTACCAAAGATCCTTATCGTACAAAGGAAACCGGTGTGATTCATGTTCAGATTACTAAAGTTTCTCCTACCATTGCCTTTGATAATCCTAGCCAAACAAAAAAGTCAGTTCAAGATGCAACAATGGCAACGAATTGGAATGAAACAGCCACTGCGAATCCATTCAATTCTGATTTACAAATCAAGTATACCATTGTCAGTGGTGATATTGGATTGATAGACTTAGATGAGAATACAGGAGCGGTAATCTATAAAGGAAACGGTGCATTTGGTAAAGTGAAAATCAGAGCCACTGTCGATGAGATAAATCCTAATAGTGATAACTACAATAGTGCTTATGTAGAAAAAGAAATCGTTGTTTATCGAGAAGTAGATGGTGTTGTTACACCTCATGCTAACTCCAGTGATGCGAATGTGCCTACCTTTCAAGCAAATGATGCCAATGTGAAAACAGGCGGAACGATTGGCACAATCAAAGGAACGCTGGGTACTCCGGATACCATCGGAGGAACTACTACTACGTATAGTTATGCGATCAAAAGTGGAGGGAATGGCAGTTTCTTCACAGTGAATGCAAATAGCGGAGAGATTAAAACCAATGCAAACTTGGCAGTAGGAACGTATACCTTCACTGTAACAGTGAGTGATAAGTGGAGCAGTAAGGATATCCCGGTGACAGTGAATGTAGGAATGGCTCCGGCAGAAGCATTGAACTTCTATGAGAACAGTACCTCTAATACAATCATCAATCAAAAGACAGTG
>JAAWON010000029.1 GCA_022799495.1 Erysipelotrichaceae bacterium
ATTACTCTATTTCTCTTTGTTTATCGTTCCTGTAACACTGTTTTCCACCTTTTTATTTTCGTCCTTTTGATGTGGAACTTACTTTTTCACTTTACGAACACTTTTTTTCATCATGATTGCGGATTTTGATGTTTCCACAACCGCTATTTTATGATAAAATAAGGACGTATTTCAGATAAAGGAGGATAAGAAATATGAGAGGTATTCTATGTATAAGCCACGGTAAGTTTGCCGAGGCATTTACGGGATCTTTGAAAATGATCGCAGGTCCTGTGACGAATTTGCATTACTGCTGCTTGGAGCCGACAGATGGACCGGCAGAATTTGGCGCTAAACTGAGTGCTTTGGAGCCGGAATTGGAACAATACGACAACGTAGTTGTATTTGCGGATCTGTTTGGCGGATCTCCATGTAATACAACATTCCAGCATTTCTTCAAGAATCCAAAGATGGATTTTGTTGCCGGTATGAACTTTCCAATGGTTCTGACAGCGATTTTAAATGAAGAGATGGACATAGATGCACTGATCGCACAAGGTCAGGAAGCGATCGTTGATGTGAAAAAATTCAATCAGTCCATGTCTTTTGATGATGAAGACTAATCAAAGCAGTGAAGCGGCCTGGGGGAAACTACAGGCCTATTTAGCAAACTGCGTGGAACGCAATGTATTCGCAGGTGCTGATTTTGCCATGGTGACATGTGATGAGGAGCGGATCATCCGGGTTGGTAATCGACAGAGCATTCCTCAGGTAATCCCCAATGAGGCCGGGACACTTTGGGATCTTGCGTCGGTTTCTAAGGTGGTGGCAACAACCACATGTATCTTAAAACTAATGGAAGATGGCGCTTTGCATCTAAAAAGCAAAGTCAGTGATATTCTGCCTGAATTTGAGCGGACGGAACTAACGGTTCGACATCTGTTGACACATACTTCAGGAATGCCTGCGGATGTCGCAGGTTATAAGGAAATGAGCGTGGAACAGTTATGCAAAGCCATTTGCACCATGCCATACGCCTATGAACCGGGCACCAAGGTCGTATATTCCGATATCAATTTCATTGCGCTAGGATGGATCATTGCCAAATTAAAAGGATCGTTGGATGGTTATGCCAAACAAGCAATGTTTGAACCCTTGGGTATGAGCCATACTTGCTACAATCCAAGTGCAGAGCAATTTGATTTATGTGCGGCCTATGAGGATCTGCCGGCACGCGGTGGCATCATCCGCGGCAGCGTGCATGATGGCAAAGCGCATGTATTCAACGGTGTTTCCGGTCATGCCGGAGTATTCTCCACCATTGAAGATCTTATCCGGTTTGTGCGCATGCTGCTGAATGATGGAACCATTAATGGTGAAGTATTCCTGCATGAAGGAACGATGGGGCTGTTAAGAAAAAATCTCACACCGCATCGAAATGAACGTCGTACTTTGGGGTGGATCATCTCCGATCCCAATTACGGTTTGGGTGATTATTTCAGTGAGCATACGCTGTTTCACACTGGATTCTCCGGTAGCTCCGTGCTGGTTGATCTCGATCGCAAAGTAGCCTTTATCAACTGTTGCAATCGCATTCATCCCTCACGCAGTGATCGACGTCTCTATGCGGAACGCAATCAAATTCATAATTTAGCTTACCAATGTATCTAGGTCACACGCATGTGACTTACCAATATGGATAGAAAGAAAGGGAACGGCAAATACATGCCGAGGAGGTAACAACTATGAATCCGGTTTTTGATGTAGTCAATGCATTGATTAAGGATGTTCAGAATACGCAGATGGAGGAAATCGAAAAGGCTTCCGTTGCCTGTGCCGATGCTATCGAAAAAGGCGGCATTTTACAGGCTTTCGGATCCGGTCATTCCGAAGCAGGTGCGATGGAAGTTGCACACCGAGCCGGCGGATTTATTCCCACCAAAAAACTTTTGGAGCCAGCCCGCGGCGCATATGAAGGCATTGAAGGCGTTGGTGCTAACTTCATGAAAAAAGTGGATATCAGAGAACATGATGTCGTGTTTGTCATTTCCAATTCTGGACGCAATCCGTTGCCAATCGAAATGGCGATCGGCGCAAAAGAAAAAGGCGCTACGGTAATTGCCATCACTGCTTTGGAGGCTTCTAAGAAAATGAGTTCCAAGCATTCTTGCGGCAAAAATCTGTATCAGTTGGCTGATATCGTACTGGACAACTGTGTACCGGAAGGGGATTGCGGCTGCGATATCGAAGGTTATGATTCCAAGATTTGCGGTATGTCTATGATCACTACTTCCGTGATTGTACAGGCAATTACCTATCGTACCGCAGAAATTCTGATTTCTCGTGGTATCACTCCGCCAATGTATAAATCACAAAATATTGATGGTGGACGTGAATTCAACGAGGCATTGGAAGCAGCCTACATTGATCGTTTAAGAAGAATCTAAGTATAACTTAACAATAAAGAGTACCCTTTCCTTGAGAATGGATACTCTTTTTTTCTTATCAAAATGCATCAATATTGAATGAACGCTCACTCAGTTTGAAGTACAGAGCGCTTTTCTTGACGACGATACCAACTGTCATATAAAACCAACCAAATCGGAAACAACGAACAGAAGATAACCGAAACGGGTAAATACCAATCAGCGGGCAATACAAACGAACACAACACAATGCAAAGCATGCCAAGACATCGTCCCAACGCCATATAGGTTTCCTTTGCGATAACTCGGCCGATGACATTTTCACCTTTTGCGGCTTCATTGATGCCCCCCATAATAATCATCTGCCACGGATTGGCAAATAAGGGAGAAGCCAAAGCATTGACAATGCCATAATAAATGGCACCATATACGGTTGGCCATACCACCAATACGATCGTACTAGACGCAATCAGGACTGCCCCAATGCGATAATAACGATACATATTCAGCCGATTCATTTTGCGCGATACATAATAGTAGAAAACAATCGCCACAATGGCAAACACGGTCAATAATTTACTATATAAACCACCACTGCCATCTGTCGCATTATAGACCAACAATCCTGCCAAAGTAAGGATCAAGGCATCCCGCATACCATATAGAAAGATCGTGATACAGCAATAGCGCCAACGCGGGTTGCCTTTCGTGCGAATACACTTCAACACGGAAAAGGACTGCTGCAAAGCATCTCCTTTTACCCGAAAAGCCAGTACCACCATCACCGCATAAACCACCAGCACCAGTTTAAAAATCATCACATAGCCATCCACATCGCTCAAAGAACGATCAATAATCAAGGTGGAAAGCATTGGCGCAAACACATTGGCGATATTGTTGAAAATACCGATAGTGCCAAGATAGCGCGGCCGTGATTCCTCACTTGCGACAATTTGGTGCAGGCTACAGACACTTAGCCAAAAGAAACTCTCACCAATGCCAATCAAAGCAGCAACAACATACACTAAATTAGGCTCTGCCGCAAAGTAATCATTCATGGTTAGCACACAAATCAGTGACAGCATCGTCACCAATACGCCCATTGTCAAAGGTTGGGAGAACTTAAAGCGCTGCGCCCATTTCCCTGCCACGGTAAAGAAGAAAGGATATAGCGCAATGCGAATGATGCAAAAGATCGTCATAACGACCAAAGATTCGGTATAGGCATATAAATAAACATTTACAAAGACCGCTGACATTGTGTTAGCCAAAGCCCATAAACTGGTGATTGCGACTACCAGTTTTTCATTTTTACTTAAACTCATTTCCTTTTCCTACTGATGATGCAGTTCCTTCCTTCCACATCCGTCAGTTTACCCTTTCACACGTTTCTCATATGTTCGCTGCAAATATCATTGTCATAGACAAAGCAAGGGCAGATTTGGCTATATTGTGCGCGTCCATGCGCTTGGCCCTTCTTTGCCTTTTTATGCGAAAATCAATGCTAGTTTTGAATCGTGTTTATACCTTTGTGCAGAAATGGTGAATCGCTTCTGCCACACTGCCTACAACGACAGCCGCAGCCGCTTTCACCCTATCTTCACTGTGATCCATACAATAACTGTTTGTGACGGCTTGAAGCATACTGATATCATTATCAGAATCACCAATCACCGCTGCCTGCGTCTCTGCCATTTGATAATGCTTTAATAATGCTTTTACACCATTGCCCTTGGTGCATCCATAAGGCGAAACATTGATTAAATCAATATCAGAACTGACAACCTCTAAGCGATTGGCAAAATGCGCCTTTATTTGATCGCGAATAGAGATGAGCGAAGCACCCTCGCAAAACAGCGTGATTCCACTGAGCTGTGAAATCTTCATCCCTTTGGGCAAGAGTTGATGATGCTGATCCATAAAGGCAGCATCATGCAGGGCATCTTTCGTACCATATGGATAATGGGTACGGCTTAAAACATAATTGCCTTCCTTTGCATGAATACAAATGGTAACCGGTAATTCTTGTTTGTCACATAAAGCGCACAGTTCATCAAACAAAGCAAGTTCAATATACGTCGTTGATTGCTCATCACCATAAGCCAGAGTCGTACCATTTTGACCAATGAAATCAGGACGAAATCCCAAAATCGGTTCCACTTCATCCAGATAATCCACACCACGGGCAGTGGCTATCGCAAAGATATTTCCCTGTTCCACAAAGGTACGAATCGCTGAGCGGTTCGCTGCACTGATCCCGGCAGAATAATCGTTGCCGATTTTAAGCAGTGTTCCGTCCAGATCTGAAATGAATAATTTTCTCATGCTACTTGATTGCTTCGCGCACATGCCCCTTTGCACCATCCAGTTTTGTCTGCGCACTTACCGCATCACAATCCAACAGGATCATCACAATCGCCAATTTCACATGACCATTTGCCGCAACGCGTGCTTTTTGTGCTTCTTCGCGAGTACAGTCAGTCGCTGCCATAATGATATTCTCAGCGCGGGCAATCAATTTCTCGTTGGTCTGTTGCACATCTACCATCAAATTCTGATAAACCTTACCGCACAATACCATACTGCCGGTAGAAATCATATTGCAGACCATCTTCTGTGAGGTTCCTGATTTCAAACGAGTGGAGCCTGTCAATACTTCAGGACCATTGACCGGTTCAATCGCTAACTGTGCCGCACCTCCAACCTTGGAGTTTTTATTGCAGGCAACCGCTACGGTTTTACAGCCTAATTCATTGGCATATTCCAGCGCTCCAATCACATATGGAGTACGGCCGCTCGCTGCCAAACCAATGACTACATCATCCTTTGTGCAGTTAATTCCTTTCAAATCTGCCACACCGAGTTCCGGTTTATCTTCGGCACCTTCCACCGCTTTGATAAAGGCACCTTCTCCCCCGGCAATCAAACCGACTACGGTCTCCGGCGATACACCAAAGGTCGGAGGACACTCCACTGAATCTAAAAGTCCCAGACGACCACTGGTTCCCGCACCGATATAAATAATACGAGCCCCTTTCTGCAATGCTTCTGCACACCACTCAATCGCTTGGGCAATCGCAGGTAATACTTCTTTTACCCCGGCGACAACATTGTTGTCCTCCTCATTCATCAGGGTTGCGATTTCCAAAGCGGACTTGGTATCCAAATCCATTGTTTTGGGGTTGCGTGTTTCTGTTGTAAGTTTTGTCAAATCTACCATTGTGATTTCTCCTTTTCTATTATCGCTATTATAGCAAATTTAACCATATTTTCAATATACTAGTGATGAAAAAAATGATAAAATAGAGGTACAAAAAGGAGAACAGATATGAAATTCCAACACAAGCAGATTATCATTAACGCAGACTTTCCGATTACCCCTGCCGGTTTCATTCAACAAACCAAAGAGATCAGTGAAATTCATGATGATTGTCATGCCCGCATCTTTGCATTTGCGGATGAACAGATGGTATGTTTTTTAATTTCATGTGACAATTTAGGCTTGCCGTTGTCCCTTCAGCAGCAGTTAGCGGAGCGTTTACAAAAACAGTATGACCTTGCGGTACATGTGACAATCAGTGCCACTCATACGCATTTTGCGCCCAATCCGAAATCAGAGCGATACTGTGACTTTTTATTGAACCAGTTATATACGGCATGTGTAGAGATGGAGTTAGTAGAAGGACAGTATGAGATTGCCTATCAGCGAGAGTTTTTTGATGGTTTAGGAAAGAGCCGCATTTCTCATCATGAGGCCAAGCATATTTATGTACAGCTGTTGCACATCTTCAAAGATGGCAAACGCGCAGCACTCATGATCACGCACAATGTTCACCCTACGATCCATAATGGTGATACCCCTTATTTTACTGCTGAATATCCCGGTTATGTCATTTCCCAATGTCAAAATCTTTATCCACAAGTCGGCTTCACCTTTTTCCAAGGGGCAGATGGAGATATCAGTACTCGTTTTACCCGTTCTTCCCAAGACTGGGATGGCATGAAGGAACTGGGAGATCGCTTAGTCGCTAAAATCAATGAAATGATGAAAGAGCCATTGGATTTGCGGCCGCTGGATCATTTGGATTATGAAAGCATTGATTTTCCATTGACTCATTCCTTTGAGGAAATTGACATCACGAACCTGCCTGCGCATTTAACACCAAGGGAAATCGAAACGATTCATATCGGAGCACAAGTACGAGAGAATTTGTCGCATCGACTCGATACGCTGGATCAGCAGTTGTTGTTATCAAAAGTACAACTCTCAGATTACCAATTTGTCTTTGCGCCCAATGAGTTGTTTAGCAGTTATAATGATTTTATCAATTTAAAGCACTCCATTTTGGTTTGTTATTCCAATGGATATTCCCCTTATGTGACAGGGCTTGCGGATGATTTCATCACTTATGAAACCTTTACCGATACACTGACACCTGCGTGTAAGCAACAATATGCAAAGCATTTGGAACATTTAGGTAAGTAGGTTTGCACATGTAGCGATAGGCGATGACTTGCATGTCGTCGTCTTTTTTTGTTTGCTTTTTCATTTGGATTGGGAACTGCTTTTGCGTTGGACATAGGAAAAGGATCATTTCCGAAGAAACGATCCCAGATGCTATACAGATACAAATTTTGATTTAATCCTCACGTGCGCCATTCTTCCATTTAATGAAGAAGAATCCGCCGCCAATCGCCGCAACTGCGATGATCGCAGCCCAAGGCAAGAAATTCATCAACTGATCAGTGAATCCTGCATCTTCTTCCTTAGAAGATTCCGGTTTGGTGTTTTCCTCTTTCTTAGGATCATCCTTGTCATCTTTATCCTTGATATCAGATTCATAGGAGATGATGAACTTGCCAAGTCCCTTGCTTTGGAATACCAGTTCATTTTGATCGTTGATATCGAAATTCAATTTTACTACACTGCCGTCCTCGTTAATACCATAGACAGCGACCAGTTTTTTGCCTTCTTTTAAGCGAATGGTTTGCTCAATGTTTTCATTGCTTACATCAATCGCTTGCTTATCCTTGCTTACTAACTGAACCTCATATCCTTCACTGTCTTTGCCATAACGCTCTTTTTGAATATCACTTAGATTTAAGGTTGTATGGCTGAGTGATGCGCCCGGGTATTTTGCAAGTAATTCTTCCGGCAGTTTCACGCTGATCTTATCACTTGTAACACTCTGATATTTTTTATCATCCGTGCCATTGCCTATATTGATGGTATCGTAGAATGGCTTATTCGCATTGTCAAGCTGTGTGTTATTGGATGACTGGTTGCCATTGCTTGAGGAAGTTCCAATCCAATCAACGCTGGCTGTCGCTGTGCCTTTGTTACCGACCGCATCCGCAAATTCAAAGGTAAAGCTTCCGTTTTTGGTAAATGTATAGGTATTCTTGCCACCATTGTTCAAAATCTTTACATTTTCATTTGGTCTTAGTGTTGCGATAACAGCACCATTGGTCTGTCCTCTGGTACTATACTCAATCGTCGCCGTCGGCGCAGTTTTATCAATCCAAGTCACTTCTGCGACTGTTTTATTGCGATTGCCTGCCGCATCCACATACTCGAATGTGAACTCACCGTTCTTATCGAATGTGTATTGGGTCTTACCATCATTGTTTAAAACGGTAACTTCTTTATCCGGTTTCAATGTAACGGTTACAGATTGATTCGTCAATGATTTTGTGCTGTATTCCAACAATGCATTGGGAATCACTCGATCAATCCAGTCCACACTCACTTTGGCGCTACCCTGATTGCCAACCATATCCTCGAACTCAAAGGTAAATTCACCATTATTGGTAAATGTGTAAGTGTCCTTACCACCATTGTTCAGAATTTTTACTTTCTCACTTGGCTTCAATGTAGCAACTACAGATTTATTCGTTGGTTTTTCGGTAGAGAAAGTGAATTCACCGGTCGGATTGATTTTATCAATCCAATCAACAACAACCGGCACCCGACCACTCAAGCCATTGGGCGCAATGTATTCAAAGGCAAATTCGCCACTATCCTCAAATGTATAGACATTTTTGCCGCCATTGTTCATCAGTTTGTATCCTGCCTCAATCTCCAACGTCGCTGTCACATTCTGATTGGTCGGTTTTTCATTGGAATACGTAACTTTGACTTCCGGCATATCGGCAATCCAGAATACATTCGCAGTCGCACTTCCGATGTTACCGACTTCATCTTGGAATTCAAAGGTAAAGCTGCCATTGTCTTCAAATGTATAGGTGTCCTTTCCGCCATTATTCAATACCGTAACCGGCTCACTTGGATCTAGTGTAGCGACAACTTCCTTATCGGTCATCGCTGTTGTACTGTATTCAAACAGTGCAGTCGGAGCCTCCTTATCAATCCAATTTACAGAAACTGTCTTGGTCCCAACATTTCCAAGTTCATCTGTAAATTCTAAATGATAAGACTCATTCTCTAAGAACGTAATCGTTTTACTGTTATCCACCGGATTGGTAGCCACATCCACATCTGATGATGTGATGGTTACATTTGGCTTCGTAAAACTCAGCGTTGCGACAACATCTTCATTCGTTGCGTTTGTTGTACTATAACTTACATTCATCTGCGGAACAGTTTTATCAATCCAATCTACCGTCGCCGTTGTACTGCCCTTATGTCCCTGTTTATCTTCAAATTCAAATGTAAAGGAACCATTTTGGGTGAATGTATAGGTTGTTTTTCCGCCATTATTTGTCACCTTGATTTCCTTAGTTGGATTTACCAATTCCACCGTAACATTTTTATTTGTCTTTTTCACAATGTTATAGTTCACATCCGCATACGGCGTTTTATCCACTGTTAAATCTTCATACAATTTGATGCCGGATACAGCAAATGCATTACTAATACTTGAATGAACTTTAGGACAATATACTTTTACATAACTCGCCAGTACAGGCTGATCTAATGTAATGGTCTTTGTGTTTAAATCATTACTCAAACCACTGCGCTTGCCAGCGAGTGTCCACTCTTCGCCATCCATACTAACATAGACTTCCAATGTTTCCGGACGCCCATAAGTCATACCTCCACCTATTCCGGTAACGACTGCGCCCTTCGCCGGCACAAAGTCCACAGCAGTAATATATCTAGGCCGATCCGTTTGAATGACTACATATCCGGGATAATATGTTGCAGTTCGATAAGAACTCCAGAAAGTATTCAGATTACCATCTAAAATGCTATTTGGATCGCCGCTGCCCTTCTCTGATACAGAAGAAACACTTAAGGACTCTGTTTTGATATAAGCCTTTTTATCGTCCGTGCGATTGTTTGTAAATGTGTAATGAACCGTATCGCTGGCAATACTGGTGCCAGTTGCGCCCACTCTCATATACAGCCTCTTATCGCCACTCAGTACCGGATTAGAATCTGCGAATGAGTTCCACCCTTGAGCGAGATCAAATGTCCATTCCATTTGTTCCGTAGCACCAAAAAGTTTATCTTCCTCATCATTGGTTGAAACACTTGCGGTTGGGAATACACCTTTTGTTATGTTGATCGTATAGATATTTTTTTCTTCCCTTGGCAATCCTACAATATGAACTTTAATATCTTTATTTACATCTATACTGTCTATTTCTCCCTGCGTCAGTTGAACAGACGGTGTATAGTTATCCTTCCACGTGTTACCGCCATCCAAACTATAACTCCATGTGACCTGTGAACTTTGAAGTTGCTTTGATAACACAATTTTCCCCGCATTGGGACCATCAAAAGAGAAGGTTGCGATTCTGGAATCGACTTCACCTAAAATAGCCTGTGCGACAACCGGCACCTCTTTATATTGAACCGTATTGGCAAAGGTTGCGGATTTCGCCTTATTTAGTGTTTCGTTTTGAAGCATCAACAAATTCGCTTTGTATTCAGGGGCAGTAATCTTCGTTCCGATTCTGCGTGTTAAGTCATACATCGGAAGCGGATTCCAAGTCATGACATCGGCAACCTCTTCAGCCAACTGAAACAAGTCTGCTTGCGACATGCCTGATCGCGAATCAATCGCCATATTGATCACACCTAACCAAGCATCGAGATTGATATTTTCTTCAGCCAACGCATCATGATAAATCTGATCCAGCATATTCCAATCATCTCGATATACATTCGCTAACAATAAAATCAATTCCGCTTGTTCATATTTTTCATATTCGTTTTGTGCTTCCTGCGCTAAGAAGAAATAAGAAGCTGATTTGATGGATCCTCTGTTCGTGGCATAATAACCGCCACCACCCCATCCATTGGGCATATGGCCTAACGGTGAAGTATTTGCCCAACCGGTGGATACTACACTATTGGCCAACTGCCAAGCATTTTTACCACCACCGGCATTGTACATGTAAATATAAGCGCAGTGACCCGGCTGCCCTACCGTACTGGCTGGATAACCCCATACCCCCCATAGATTGGCTGCTGTTTTAGAAAGCCCACCGCAGACTGCACCTTCCTCAAAAACAATCCATAATTTAGGCTTACCGGATTGATAGGTGATATTATATTTTGATAAGTTATACTTTTTATCCCATTTTGCATAGTTCGCCTGTGAATAATAGATTGGTCTATAATAACTGTAACCAAATGTATATTTCATGTACTTATAGGGATTAAAACGATCGTTGGTATTTGTCCACTTAGTGGAATAATCACGCAACCACTTAATTTCTTCATCATCAATATTGACATGCATCAGCCATCGCATTTCCTCCACGGTTAGGGTTTCAAACATAGAAGCACTGCCTAACTGATTATTCAGATGCATATCTTTATAAATTTCATAACGAATAACCGCATCCGAATACTGATTGCCGCTAATCCATAATGGAACCCCCGCAGAGTGCGTCAATGACAAAGAAAGCATCATCTTTAGGTAAAGATCCTTATATTTCACTCCGTTTGCGGTTAGATTTTCATTTAGCAAATCTTCCTTATGAGCATGATAAAGTCTGCTTAATACATTCAATGCATTTAAATAAGATCCATTAGGAGTTCCGCCAACTGTCCATAAACGCAGTGCTTCTTCATCATTTAAGAACCATTCTAAGGTTTCTTTATTTTTAGGATCTGCCTCAATGAAACTGCGCAGATTGTACTGTCCCATACGATTAATCAAATCTCTTTGTAACAGCGTCAGACGCAGATCATCCTGAATCGGTCCTCTTCGATATTTCGACTTAATTTCCGCATCTAATTCTTCCACTGTTCTTGTTACATTTTCACTGTAACCTTCTTTTATTAACTTCGCATCCGCCCAAACAGCATGATCTGAACCATTGCTGCCATTATCATTTGCATAAAGACGGATATAGTTTACATCCCTAATATCAATTTTGACCTTTACAGCACTGTTTGCGCTCTTTAATGCGGTCGGATTTTCTTCTGTTTTTAAATCCCATGTCTTACCATCCACAGAAGTATAAATATAGAATTTAACACCGTTGCCATTGTTTCCGGCGGATGTAGTCAAGCCATAATACGTAGAAAAATAATCATAATCCTTATAATCACTGATATCATATTCTACGGTAGAAGTCGCATGTGCCCATATACCCTTTTTAAAAGTTGTAGTGCTTCCGTTGACTACTACATTCAGTGCGGTATTGGATGAGGTTTTATTCAAGCCAACAGTTCCCCATCCTACTTGCGCCCTTTGATAAGGAATATCGGACAGATACACGGCATCATCCATAGACTCGTCGCGATCTATCAAAATGTTTTCTGCCGCATACCCTTCTTCAATCGTCCCATTGCTTACTATTGCCATCACCAAAAAGATGCCGCAGCAAAGTACATGAAACAATTTTGATTTCAACATTTTTTTCATACCCAACGCTCCTCTTTATCTCCATATATTTATTCTACAAGTAATACCATATACAAGCGATTCCCTTTCGCTATTAAGATATGCTTCACACCTTCAAGATGAGACCATGAACCACCTGCCAACCTCTCTTCAAAAAGTGCAGAAAAAACACATCTTACCTTATCACATATTCTATCACGCCGTTTTTTTCTTTTCAATAGGCGTCCATTCACGAAATAAGAACCATAAAACTGATAAAATGTTTTTTTTTTTGCGCATATAATGATATTATTATTCATTCTTCTTGCGACTAGTAGATAAAGTAAGTAAAAATTCATATTCAATTATTTTTCAATTATGACGAAAAATAATTTTTCTTTGATTTGTTTATCATATATAAAATGAAGCATTAAAGAACAAGTGACAAGAAGCATTGCTTCCTGTATAATATCCTTGCTTCAAGCAAGTGAAAACAGAACAGGATCGGAGGCTTTATTATGTATTATCAGAAAATTAAAGGTGAGCGGATTTATTTATCTCCTATGGATATCAATCAAGAAAGTGAAATCATTACCCAGTGGTTTAATGAGGACGAGACACTTGCCTCTGGCAGTGGTTTCTACCATCGCTTATTGGGAATTGAGAAGGTAAGTGACTTATTGGCAAAATGGAATGAGGGACCGTTTGCCTTTTCCATTGTTCATAAGGAAAGCGATGCCTTTATGGGACATGTGACTTTATTTGATCTTTCGGCGCACGAACAGGCTGCGACGCTTGGAATCTATATGGGTATACCATATCGCAATATGGGCTATGGTAAAGAAGCGCTCACACTGTTGATAGACTATGCCTTTCGCACCCAACGCTTTATGGCACTGCATCTACAAGTCTACGGATTTAATGACAATGCGCTGCATGTGTATCAGCAAATTGGCTTTCAGGAATGTGGAAGATGGCATGCGTGTTACTACCATAAGGGACAATTTCATGATATCGTGCTGATGGAACTATTGCGTGAACAGTGGCAGAAACAAGTGAAATAAAATAGATTTTAGACAAGGACAGTGGCGAACGATGATAAAATGAGCACTGTCTTTTTTCATGCCGGCAGAGCGCTCTCTTTGATACCTTTGCCAATCTTCACACCACCTCTACCTCGCTACTACCATCCATTTTGTAAATAAGAACGATATCATTCCCGTAATCACCCCCACTATTATTTCCCGGGAAAAATACATAATTTCACAGATTATGTCATTTCTCTATGTCATAAATAACGATACACTCACATAACCTACAAAGAGGAGATGATCGCATTGGAATGGACATTGCCTAATATAAAGAATATGCTTGCCACATTACAAGGCAAGCAAATTGATATCATATATCATCCACATTCCGCTTATCGGATGATGAAACAGGGGGATGCACGAATCACCCATTTATATGAACATTTTTTTGCGGTGGAAATTGATACCGGTGCTTATGGCACCTATCAAACTACCATCACTTATTTGGATGTCTATACGAAAAGCTGTATCATCAACGAACATAAAGAAAATCAGTCCGTAGACTGATTAACGTTTCCAATGTAGATAACGAGTGGTTGATAAGAACGATCCGATCAAACCAACTAACACACCGCTGATCATTAAGATTCCCATAATCTGAAACACAAAGGGATTTACCGGTTGTAAGGCAAATACATTTGTGAATATCTGTCCACCCATCATATCATACAGATATTGATAACCGAAAAAGGTCACAAGACAAGGAATAAGAGAACCGATAAAACCGATGATCATCCCTTCAATCATAAAGGGAAATTTAATAAATGAATTGGTCGCACCGACATTGCGCATAATCGCGATTTCATTGGCACGGGCATAAATGCCCATTTTTATTGTATTGGAGATCAGGAATATTGCCAGTAAGCCAAGCAGGAATACAAAGATGACAATGCCGCTGCGTATTGTTGCGAGCAGTGACACCAATTGAGATACACTGTTTCCACCATACATCGCATTTTCCACTACATCCAAAGACAGAATCGCATCACTTACCTCCTCAATCTGTTCGGGATCCTCCACACTGACAAAGAACGCATTGTGCAACGGGTTCTTTTCTCCTTCATACATCGCAAAGATATCGCCCTTTTCTAAAATCCACATGCGTAACTCATTTTCCTTGCTGGAAAACTCCGCTTCTTTCACTCCACTTAAACTTTCAATGTCTGCTTTTGCTTGTGCAATCTGTTCTTCTTCGACAATATCCTCACGCAATACCGTGTGGATTCGCAGTTCATCCTCAATATGATCGGCAAAGCCGCTGACATTACCGGCAATCATTAAGAATGCGGCGAACAGGATCAGGGTCACCATGACTGCCGTAGCGGCAGACAGCGTCATCACAAAATGACGTACTAAGTTTTTTCCCGCTGACTTGATTTGAAATGGAATGCTTTTCAAAAATTTAATCATGAACCTGCTTCACCGCCTTTCTATCCAATTTATTTATATGGAATCGCTTAGCCAAAGAAATTCTCCGGTCGCTCCCGACAAGGCGCATATCCTCGGACATCACAACTGGTCGCTGTTGTATTCCAACCGGTGCCCCACGCAAAATCAGCACCGCTGTTGGCGAAACGTGCCACCGCATCTTGAATGGACATGTCGCCTAAGTTGAACACCTCGATATGGCAATGCGCACCGGTACTGTTTCCGGCATTGCCGACCATAGCAATCTGTTGGCCTTGCGCAACTGCCTGTCCCGCAGAAACTAAGAAGTTTTCTCTTGCCAAATGCATAAAAGTAACCGCATAGGTTGTACCATTTACATTACCAACCATATGAATCGTATTACCGCCGCCATACGGCCATCCTACCCAGTTGCCCAAATAGCCGCCATTGGTTGGGGCAGGATTGTTCGCATAGACTATGACACCGCCAATCGGCGCATACACCGGCGTACCAATGCTTGCGGCAAAGTCACGTCCTAAATGCAGACCACCACCGGGATAATACCAAGTACCCGCAGAGAACCAAAACGAACCCGGACTAATCGGCATTAGCCAGCCATCACTAACCGGGAAATCATAATTCGCAGCATCCACGCTGGCAATCTTACTGGCAATCGCATCTTGAGCATTCGCTGCCGAACGCATCTGTTCCAATAAGTCCGCCTCATGCCGGAAGTATTCTGCCTGTAAAGCCAACTGTGCTTCCTGAGCCTTCAGCGCTACCGCACGATTCTCCTCATTCTCACGTTTGGTCTGTTCCTGATCTTCTTTTAAGCGCTCCTGTTCATTTTTCTGTTGATCCAGTTTCGCCTTATCTTCTTCCAACGCTTTGATCTCATCCTGATCATTCTCGGTAATTCGTGCAATACCATCCACAATACGAACCATATCCAACAAGTCCTTCGCGCCCATGATAAACTCCACATAGGCATTTGTGCCAATCGACACTTGTTCACTCACCATGCGATCCTTGATTTGCTTATCACGCTTTTCGATGTCCGCCTCGGTCTGTGCGATATCCAAATCCAGTTGTTCAATGACTCCCTGAATTTGAAGAATCGCTTCTTCGTTCTTTTGAATCTGTTCCTCTAATTGATTGATTAACTTTTGGTTTTTATTGATCTCTGCCTGTAGGGCATCAATGTTTCCCTGCAAGCGTTCAATCGAAGCATCAATACTATTGATCTGATCTTGAAGGTCCTTGCTTTGCGAACTTAACCATTCACGGTAACGTCTGCACATCGCCGTAGTTTCATCATCCTTATTGTATTGCTTACAGATTTGATCATAGTATTCCGGATCACTCGCGAAGTCCTCCGCATACACAACCCTTGCACTTTTTGGCAATAAACAAGCAATACATACTGCCAAAGTAACTATCCAAAATTTTCTTATCATCGTTTCCACCTCAAATATTTTGAAACAGCCATAAAGCTACCCATCATTCCCACGGCCATACCGCAAATCGTTAAAATCAAACAGATCTGTGTGGCGAAAGGATTTACCTTTTCCAGTATAAACATACTGGATAAGAATTGGCCGCCCATTGCCTGATATAAATAACCATACCCAAAATAAGTCAGTGCCACCGGAACAATAGAACCGATCAAACCGATCAATATTCCCTCAAATACAAAGGGGATGCGAATGAACCAGTTGGTCGCACCGACATTGCGCATGATTCCGATCTCATTATTACGGGCATAGATCGTCATTTTAATCGTATTGGAAATCAGAAATAATGCCAATAGGCTAAGCGCTGCCACAAAGATAAAACCGCCGTTGCGCAGTGCCTGAAAGAAGCGAATCATCATTGAAACACCATCACCGCCATATTCGGCTTTGACAATGCCTTCCATTTCATTCAGCGCATCTGTAACCGGCTCTATCTCCTCCGGTGTGTTTGTTTCCAGAATAAAAATATTGCGCATTGGATTGGCTTCCCCTTCCTCATACATACCGAAGATCTCACTATTTTCTTCCTTCAGCTTGGCGAGTTCCGAATCTTTATCAGAAAAAGTCACGGATTTTACACCGGGGATTGCCTCTACATCACTCTGTAATTGCACGATTGCCGCTTCATCCAATACCGCATCAATGGACACATGAATGCGGAAGTCCGATTCAATATGCTTGGTAAAATTATTGATATTTCCTGTCAATAATAGAAACAAAGAAATCAGCACCAACGTCATACTCACCGCCGAAATCGCAGAAAACGCAGTGGCACTATGGCGCACCAAGCCCTGTCCCGCCGATTTGATCTGAAAGGGCAGATTGCGCAATGCTCTAATCATGACGAATATACCCGCCCTTCTGGATATCAGCTACGATATAGCCTTCCTCCAGTGCAATGGTTCGCTTTTTATTCCTATCAACCAAGTTGGCATCATGCGTTACCATTAAAATTGTCGTATTCTCCTCCATATTGATCTTTTCCAATAAATCCATAATCTCTTGGCTTTTCTCCGGATCCAAGTTTCCGGTCGGCTCATCCGCAATCAATACCCGCGGACTATTCGCAATCGCACGGCCGATGGTCGCACGCTGTTGTTGGCCACCGGACAATTCACGTGGAAAAGACTTGGCTTTATCTTCCAGAGATACCAATTCCAATACTTCACGCACACGACGGCGTATGGATACCTTATCCAAACCGATGACTTGTAACGCAAAGGCAATATTCTCAAATATCGTCAGCTCCGGCAATAGGCGATAATCTTGAAAGATGACACCAATATTGCGCCGATACAGCGGGACACGAGAATGACGCAATTTGCCAACATCTGTTCCTGCCACTACAACACGACCGCTGCTAGGGACTAATTCTCCATCCAATAATTTAATCAGCGTAGATTTACCACTGCCGGTTGGTCCGATAATATAAACAAATTCTCCCTCTTCAATATATAAGTTTACATCACGCAATGCGTGAACACCGTTCTTAAATGATTTGGATACGTTTTCCAACAATATCACTTGCACCCCTCCTTACTCCTATCTATTATAACATATTACATTGTAAAAGTTTATGATAAATCTCAGGTAAATTTACCCAAATTGTGTTATTTTTATGGGTAAAGATATAGTGAAACTGCTTACTTTATCTAATAATAAAGAGTGAGAAGGAATCAAATATGGTTGGATTGTGATGCTCATGTAGTGCCGGATGCTGGTTTGGCAAGGGTTTGTATGATGGTGTGAAGCGAAGTAAAGAAAAGAAAGCAGGCTGCCTTCCTTATGGAAATAGGCATCTGCTTTCCTTATATTTATATAAGATGTGAGTCAGTTTTTTACTGATGATTCTCACGCATTTTTTTGCGTAGATATGCAAGTACGCAGGCCAATGCGCCCAATGAGAAGGATACTCCAAGCAACGGCTGTTGGAAGGATGGTGCATTCGCTTCGATGATCTCTGCGCTTACACCGGTGTTGGCACCGCCATATTCACCGGTTCCTCCCTGTGTGTTGTTTTGACTGCCGCCATTTGAACCGCCATTTTGATGGAGTGGCTGTAATGCCTTAATCGCATTTAACAAAGTCTCATTCATTTGTTTCAAACTTTCACTATCGGCATTGTCATCTTTAAGCAATGCTTCCGCTTCCTGCATAACTGCCCATAAAGCTTGATAACTTTCCGCAGTATAATCTGCTGCTTTTATCTGTTTCGCAATCGCAAGCGTTTGATTCAACTGCTTTTTCGCAGCCTCTAATGCCGCATCGCGCTTCACACTTACCTGAATTGTTTTTTCACTTACATTGCCATCGCTATCGCTCACACGATATGTCACCGTATAAACACCCTCTTTGCTGGTGTCCACATCATTTGCAATCACATTCGCTTCCGTAAGGATCAAATCGCCATCCTCTACATCGCTTGCGCTTGCATATGCGAGTGGATCAAAGTCAGATCCCAGTTTCACCGTGATATTGGATGCATTGATGATCGGCGCATAGTTTGAAGTAACCGTGATCGTAATATCGGTTGTAAAGCCACCATCCAAAGTGGTGACACGAATCGTAGTCGTTCCACGTTTCAGCGCATGAACGATGCCTTTATCATCTACTCTTGCGACACTTGGATTTGAATTGGTGATTGTGACTTCCTGATTCATCGCATTTGCAGGGGTAATCACGTAATCCAGCGGGGCACTTTCTTCCGCATCCATTGCCATTGCGTTACCCTGAATGCCATCCACATGAACAATCGTCGCATCATATACACTCATTGCATCATTCACCGCTGTCAGCACTGCGGCTAATTCATCTTGTTCAAAATTCGGTTTGTCAATTAACAGTTGCTCCGCCTCAGCAATACGCTGTTTTAAGCGCGTATATTCAGTTGAGGTGCTCGGATACATCGTCAGCATCTGTTTCGCTGCGGCGATTATCGTATCATAGTTCATATGATAGTACACTTCAAATTCAACCAATCCATATCCACCATTGGTCGCAGCACGCTTGATTCCTTGGAATTTTACAAATTTACCGCTTACCGTTTCAAAATCGAAACTATATTTCTTATTGATATTTTTGCCATCTGTTTCATGATAAGCAATTTTCCAATCGACACCATCATCTGATACTAAAATCTGAAATTCTTTACCATAAACCGTATCAGAGAACCATGAAATATCAATATGGTTAAAGGTGATTGGCGCAGGAAGTTCCATCATCCACCAAGCCTGTTCCTGTTCTTCCAATGGAATATCCTTATATACACTTGCCCAACGGGTATTGAAATCACCATCAATCGCTCCTAGTGGACTTACTGCCGAATTGGAAACCGTCGTAGAAGCACTTGCCACTGTTCCCGGAGTCAATGACAGATTCTCACTGCTTGCGATCAGATTTGCCTTTACGATCACATGGCAAGTTGCCTTTACATCAGGATTTACATCATTTGTGACAATGATATCCGTTTCACCGACACCAACAGCGCTCAATTTACCATTGCCATCCACACTCACAACACTGGTATCCTTCGCTGTATAGGTAAGCGGTGTGTTCGCAGCTTCCACCGGACGAACTACTGCTGTTAGTTGTGCACTTTCGCCCTTTGTCATGGTGATGCTTGTCTGATCCAAAGTGATTGTCTTTGGTTTTACTTTTACGCGTACCGTGATGGTATCAGAAACACCACTATCCAAACTGGTTGCGGTGATTGTCGCAGTACCACTGCTTACACCGGTAATCACGCCATTTTCATCCACTCGCACAATACTTCGATCACTGCTTGCCCACTCCAATTTCTTATTATAGGCATTGGTAGGTTGAATGGTAACAGTTAATTGTTTGCTCTCACCACGATCTAAATCATTGATATTAGGATCATCAATCGTCAGTGCTAACACATGCAATACTGCCTGATCATACTCGATACATGCTTGAGCAAGATCAGCGGAAATTGCCAGCAATTCATCGTTTGTATAGTTTGCACCATTTGCCATAAATGCTTGCGCCGCCTGCAGTTGTGCTTTCAAATTGTCATTCAAAGTCTGGAACTGTGCTTGGGTCGCAAAAGCAGAAGCATCCGGATATTCCTTTAACAATTCCTGTGCTCGTGCAACTTGACGGGCTAGATCGATTGAATTATAAACTTCAAATTCCCAAATGGATAAACCGCCAGCCGGAGTACCGCTCGATGCTTGTAAAGGACGTGAATTGGGTTTTGACTGCATTTTGACATAACGCGCACTGACTTCATCAAAGGTGATATTATCCTTACGCTCCGTTTTTGCCGGCGTGTTTTCTTTTACCGACGCAACCGTAACCCATGAATTGGGATCGTTCTTATCGTCGCTTACTTGAATATCGTAATCATTGGATATGGAACCTTCCCAACTGATTTTCACTTGATTGAAACTCTGTTTGGAGCCAAGATCGACAATCAGCCAACCGGTATCTGCCTCTTCTTTTGAGATTGCTGGTTTTCCACGCTCATAGTTACTTGCCCAACGTGAGGTCATATCGCCATCGACGGCAAACCTTCCTTCGCGCTGCGCAGTAGCCGTATTTTGCACGACCGAACTAACCGTCACATTTTGATTTAGCGCTAAATTATTGCTTGTGGTTGTAAAGGTAGTACCAATCGACACTTTGCGTGGTGCGCCGTCTTTGGATATGAAATTCACACGAATACTCATCGCATCACTGGTAGTGGAAACCACTTCCGCATCACCGGAAACAATTCCAACATGATTCAGATTGGTAAAGCCTTTGATTGTGATCTGCGCATTATCTAGGGAACGGGTTGGATCACTTACCGCCAATTCATAGCCATCCGCAGTTTGTTTCACAACCAAACTAACTGCGGCATTGGTGGAAATGATTCCATCTGTGCTGGAGCCGCCTGTAAAGAAATTATAAGCACTTTGCCCACTCTCTTGTTCTTTCACTGCTTGAAGCGTTGCGTTGTTATCCAAGATTACAAGTGTAGGATTGGCACGATATGCATCCACCTCATTGCGGCTGACATTCGGCATTACGATCCACGCATAGGTGTCATTGCTTGGAGTGGATCCATGATTTACACTCATTGAAATAAAGTCGTTGGACACGGGTGTATAATCAGTAAACTTTGCGATCTTATTTACATCATTCCATGTCGCATTACGCGTTTCCCGTTTTACATCCAGTTCCATATTCTCAAGGAATACATAGCCAATGCCTGTATTCGCCGTTTTACCGGTTAAATAAGCCGACTTCGGATTTGTTAAAGTCGTCGTTCCATTCGCATTCACAACCTCTGAGCCATCAACACTCAATTTCATTCCAGCAAAAGCCTTACGATTTTCTACGATAGACTCAACAAAATCAACATTGGCATCTGTACCTAAATTATTGATTGCACTACCCAAATAGACGATCTTATCGCCAAAGACAAAGTAAGATTTCTTGGCGGTAATACCAGAGGTCACTCCGGTATCACTTTCAGAACCGAATCCGCCGGTTAATGTCGTTAATTTTTTGTTTCCGGTTAATTCGAATCCGCTGACACCATTGACACCATCCAACGTCGAACCGCCTGACCATCTGGATTGTCCCGCAGTCAAGAAGCCCAACTGCTGGTGCGCAGTGGTTACACCGGCCAAACGCATCTGGTCTACTGTCGCATTGTAATCAACATTGTATTGATTGATATCATCATTATAGATCTGCGTATAACCTTGACCCTGATATCTGCCTAATAAGTTCTCGCTGTTTCCTTGTTCCGTACACATACGCAAAGAGTTGGCCGCAACCGTAAAGGTAAAGCCATCTTTCTGTGCAACAATACGATCCATATAAGAATATACAGAATACGTATTACGCACCATTACCGCCAGCGCTGAATTATTGGCCAAACTCTTAACTCGCATATAATCCGCATATTTCAACAAAGAGAAGTCCTCATGTTGCTGCTGCGCAAATTTACTATCCACGATTCCCTTTAATTGTTCATAGATGGCTTGCTTGGTGGTAGGAGTTGCCGCAACATCCGCATACTGAAGCAGTACGCCCATTGTCTGCATCCCCATTGTATCACCCTGTTGTGCCTTACGAGAAACTGCACGGCCACGCACACTGTCAGCCATATTGCCACCATAAGTCAAGAAGGGAATATAATGATTTAACAGTGTATTCTCATAGAACGCAATATCCTCACGATCTATCGCATAATCACTGAAACTTAACATGATGATACAGTTTGTTAATTCATCCAACAATACATAACCATAAGAACCATTATAAGGAATATTATTATGCTGAATAAAACTGCCATCCGGGTAGTACCCATCGCCGCTGTTGGAATAACCAAACAACGGACTCATGCAGTTCTTCGCATGTGCCATACGCTCATCATTATGATCGAGAGCCGCCCGTTTAATGACAATCGCCACTTTATCACACAAATTCGCACCGGTCTCTTTCAAACTTGAATTTAAGCGATAATCTGCTTTAGGCACAAAACGATCAATCGTCTTAACAACATCATTGATCATTGTCTGATCGAATGTATCATAAAACAGGATCGTAATATCGACCATCGCCTTGGGTGCACCGATTTCCCAATCCCACCAGTTAGAACTTCCCTTCACCGTATTGGGACCGTATTTTTTATCCAGAATAAAACGCATCGCTGCCTTTACTTTAGCGGTTGCCTCCTTGTTTTGATACAAACTGGAAGATGGTTCCCAAATCTGGATACTGATTAGTTTTAAACGATCCAAACTCTCAGTAACCTTCGCGCCCGTTTCTGCATTATTATAAGCATCATCGTTCCACAGATGCTCACTGGATGAGGGATCCAGCATGGTATTCAGATAATGCTTAGCCTTTTCATCCAACTGGCGGATACAATTCTGTAAATCCTGATCAGATTCCAAGCCGCGCATATCACCAACCAGCTCCGCTTTCCAATAATCACGGATTCTTTGGTAAGCATTACTTGCCTCTCTTTGTGCTGTTTCTTGGATTGCATCACCCTGTGCATATACCGGCAATGCCGACTGCATGAGTGAAGTGTAGGCAACTACTGCGCTAAGACAAATCAACCATTTCTTTTTCATCATGTGACGACCTCTCTTTCTTACATGTATCTCATAACGTAGA
>JAAWON010000030.1 GCA_022799495.1 Erysipelotrichaceae bacterium
AGTTAGGAGGAGAATGTGTTTTTGCTTCCGAAATTGATAAATATGCAATTGATACATATCAGAAAAATTATGGGATTGATTCAAATCATAATATAAGAGAGATTGATTATGAAAATAATAGATTGCCTGATCATGATGTGTTATGTGCCGGTTTCCCATGTCAAACATTCTCAAAAGCTGGCAAACAAGAAGGATTTAATGATGAGACAAAAGGAACATTGTTTTTTGAGATAGAACGAATATTAAAAAATCATCATACAAAATACATAATATTAGAAAATGTTAGGAATTTAGCTTCACATAATCATGGGAATACATGGGATACTATTTATAGACATTTAAAGGCTTTGGGATATCGTTTAACGCCCAAGCCGATTATTTTAAGCCCACATCAAATTGGGGTGCCGCAATTAAGAGAGAGAGTTGTAATTTTAGGTGTTTATGATCCCCAAAAAGTAAATGAAGATTTAATGATTAGTTTTTCTGATTTTAATATAAACAAAGATCAAAATACAATTGATACAATATTAGAAGATGAACCGGTTGAAAAAAAATACTATATTACTGAATATGAAACAATGGTTCTAAACGCATGGGACGAGTTTTATAAAGGAATCAGTGAATCTGTAATCGGGTATCCAATTTGGACATCATTTTTTAAAAAAGCAGCAGAAGAATCAATGCCATTATGGAAAAAGAATTTTATTCAAAAAAATAATCATCTTTATTCTAATAATAAGGAGTTTATAGATGCTTGGCTAAAAAAATATAACAATTTAAAAGATTTTATACCCACTCATCGTAAATTTGAATGGCAAGCTGGAACTTCGATTGATACTTTATGGGAGGGAATAATACAATTTAGACCATCGGGGATAAGAGTAAAAAAGCCCACTTGCTTTCCGGCATTAGTGGCAATGGTACAAATTCCGATTATAGGAAAAAGAAAAAGAAGATTAACAATTACTGAAGCCGCAAGATTACAAAGTTTTGAAAATTTGATACCTAACAAGAATGATCAACAAGCGTATAAACAATTTGGAAATGCGGTTAATGTAGAAGTCATCAGATTAGTGGCTGAAAAATTATTTAAGATACAATAATAATTGATGATGTAGTGTGCTGAATTAATCTCAATAATACTTTTTCTAAGATAGATAAAGGTTAGACAGTAAAAGACTTTTAATATTAAAACATAAGAACTCAATAAACTGATATTTATTGTGGAATAGAAATGATTTCTTGAATAAAGTGCATGATGCTAAATAATTAAAGTATCTCTTTTATGCTTATACAAACTTTAAACTTAGTACAAAAACACTCTTTGCCCACAAAATATATCATTTTACATGTGGTTATGCTATACTGCTTACAAAGAGGGTGAAGAGATGACACGATTAAATTGGGAAATGATCACCAGTGAGAAAAGAATACCGGAGTATCAGAAAGAGAATGACTTGCGGGAATTGCGCAGTGAAATGGAAAGCGATTATCTGCGTATCATTCGCAGCGCTTCCTTTCGTCGTTTACAGGATAAGACACAAGTATTTCCACTAGATAACAGTGACTTTGTGCGCACGCGATTGACCCATTCTTTAGAGGCTGCCTCCATCGCTAAGCTCATTGCCAAACAGATTTGCGCACAGATTGAATTACAACAGTTAGAGGCAAAAACACTGGACAGTGCTAAGATCTGTGAGACACTGCAATGTGCAGCGTTGTTGCATGATATCGGTAATCCACCGTTTGGCCATTTTGGTGAGACTGCCATTCGTGACTGGTTTCAGCAAAACCTCAATCGTCTGTGCTTCCAAGGAAAGCCATTATCAACTTATCTCAATTTGGCGCAGCAATATGATTTACTCAACTATGAGGGCAATGCACAGGCGCTGCGAATCATCCTGAAATTACATCGTCATACGGGCAATCATGGGATGCATCTGACTTCGGCGGTCATGGATGCGATTATCAAATACCCTTGTGATTCCATGCAGAAACATGAGGAAGATGAAAAGCCAAAAGCACAGCGCAGTCTGTTAAAAAAGAAAATCGGCTATTTTCAAAGTGAAGCGGAATTAGTGACACAAATCAAAGAGAACACCGGTTGTAATGGCTGTCGCAACCCACTTGCTTTTATATTAGAGGCAGCGGATGATCTTGCTTATACCTTTGCGGACTTGGAGGATGGTTATAATAAGGGATTATATACATATGATGCACTACTTGAATTGTGTGAAACGATCCATGATTCAAAGGAAAGTGAGCGTTTAAAGCATGCATTGACAACAGCGATGAGTGTGAAGGCACAGCGTGAAAAAGGATTTGATCCTTATAAGCAAGCGGTGTTTGATTGGTTGAATCGGAAACAACTGTATGGCATTACTTGTGTTTGTCGTGCTTTTATGGATCATTATGAGGAAATCATGAGCGGCACATTTGCACAGGAATTATTGGCGGTGAGCAGTGAGGCTAGCTTGATTCAAGCATTAAAACGTTTTTCCTATGAAAAGATCTACTGTATTGCGCCTATTTTAAAACTAGAACTGATGGGTAATGAAATTCTAACCTTTTTATTGGATCGTTTTATGGATGCTTTGATTGTATATGACAGTGAAGAAGCATTAAGTGAAATCCAACAGAAATACATAGATCTGTTATCACGAAATTATCTGGACTCCTATACCAGATGCGCAAAAGGCAAAGAGGAAGGGGAGCGGCTCTATCTGCGTTTATTATTGGGATGTGATTATATTGCAGGGATGAGTGATGGTTATGCACAGCGTATGTATCGGGAATTGAAGGGCTTTTCCTCTATTTGATCAGATGCAGAGTTCTTGAAGCAGAAAAAATAGTCATTCGCCTATTTACAAATAAGCAAAAAAGTATTATGATACTAGCGCAGACAATGTCGCAGCATTGTTTCAATTCAAAAAATGAATAGAAAGTCTTTGTGGCAGGGTGTAAGTCCCTACCGATGGTGATAGTCCATGACCCGCGTTGTGAGCGGCTGAATCGGTGAAATTCCGATACCGACGGTATAGTCCGGATGAGAAAAGACATGATCTGTACGGATGACCCGAAGACAAATTTTTTGTTTCGGGTATTTTTTTTGAAAGGAGCATGATGATGAAGAAATTGAATGTCAGGGAGATTGCGCTAATCGGGGTCTTGGGAGGAATGGCAGGTGTATTGATGCTGTTTCGCACGCCATTGCCGTTTATGCCGC
This sequence comes from Erysipelotrichaceae bacterium, assembly GCA_022799495.1. Classification (GTDB taxonomy): domain Bacteria; phylum Bacillota_I; class Bacilli_A; order Erysipelotrichales; family Erysipelotrichaceae; genus C-19. The sequence goes on from JAAWON010000030.1 coordinate 3,227, forward strand.
CATTTATGGATTTTGACTTGGCCTCATTGCCGGAATTGATCGGTGGTTTTGCTATGGGGCCGGTAGCCGCAGTCTGTATCATTTTAGTGAAGTTATTGGTGAAATTGGCTTTAGTAGGAACAAATTCCATGTTTACTGGAGAAATCAGCAATCTGCTGCTGTCGCTGTCATATGTATTGCCCGCCGTTATTCTCTATCATCGCCATAAAAATAAACGCAGTGCGGTGAACGGAATGCTGGTGGGTACAATCCTTTGTGCAATCGCAGCGGTATTAACAAATTTACTGCTGATTATCCCTTTTTATGTGAATTTGTATGGCATGAGTATGGAAGACATCTTGATGATGTGTCAAGCCGTGAATCCCTATGTCAGCGATACTTTGATGTTGGCCTTGTTGGGCATTATCCCCTTCAATTTAATCAAGCGTGGGGCAGAATCCCTTTTGACCTTACTGCTGTATAAGAAAATCAGTCCGATGTTAAAGCAATTTGTAAAGAAACAGGCGTGAAAGGAGTGATGCGTATGCAATTTGAAGATGCGGTAAATAAGATGTTTACGTTGCTAGGCAACAGCAAGATTATGGCGCTTGCCAGCGCACAGGGTGAGCATGTAAGCGTGCGTAATGTAAGTTGTGTGTTTTATGATCATAAGATTTATTTTAAAACGGATCAAAACTTCCGGAAAACAAAACAGATGTTGGCGAACCCTCATGTGGCAATGTGCTGGGATGGGGTGCAGGTAGAGGGAATTGCGTGTAACAAGGGCTTGGTGGTAGAGGAGGAAGGCCGCCGATTTGAAGCAGCCTACCGCAAATATCTGTGGGGCAGTTACAATGCGTATTCCCATGAGGACAGTGAGATATTGATTGAGGTTATACCGCAGTTTGTAGAGATATGGGATCAGGATGAGGAACATCGCGGTTATCAGACGTTCATTGACTTTGAGCAAAAGCATGTGGAAGTCGTTTATTATGATGAAAAACGGTAATGGTTTCGTGTTATCGCTTTTTAGAAGTAGAAGCACTCGAACTAAAGAAAGCATCGCCTGCTGCGATGCTTTTTCCTTTGTACATTTTGTTGAGGTATGGATTAAATAAAGGATACAAAACAGACAGATTATTTGATACGTTCTGCTTAATTATGATCAGATACTGGGAAAATTACTGTTTTTCCTGTATAATAAATACATTGGAGTGCACATCGGGTGTTGCATGTATAGAACAAAAGATTGGAGGATGGTTATGAATCAAGCAATCTTTCAAAAATACAACCAAACCTATGGGGTTCGCTATACCAAGCGTCAAAAACGCAGAGCCCTTGATGCGATCGACGCAGATTTTCATGTGCTTGGTTACGATTCAACTCATATAAAAGGCAGATTTTTATTTACCAAGGCAGATAATCTTGTTTGCGGCAATCTCAAACATGCAAAAACAATTATCGCAGTGGCTTATGATACGCCTCAGTGGTCGCTTTGGCGTTATCATCGCTTCTATCCCTTTCATGGGAACGCAAATCGTTATCAAAGCGTGATTCCGATGATGTTATGTACCACTTTATTTTATGCTTTCGCTATATTGAGTGCCCAAATGGCTGGTGATTTGATTCAAAATGAGATTGGTGCACTGTTGTATTTATGGGGTATACTCGTAGTGACATTATTTTTTTGTTACTTCTTTATGCATGGCATTGCGAATCGCCATAATGCGAATCGCTATACTGCCGGAATTGTCGCCGCATATGAAATTGCGGCAGGATTAAGCAAAGATCAGCGCAGAAAGGTCGCATTTGTTTTTTTGCAGGAGGGACGCATCGACCATTATGGCACAAAAGTATTGGCGGATGAACTACGAAAACAAAACAAAAACCCTGATGTGATATTGCTTTCTGCATTTGCGCGCGGTTCCGTTTTGCGCATGGGTTATAAGCCTGCCGCAAAAAAAGCGGCACAGGGATTAGCCCTTGCATGTAAAAGTAAGCAGATGGAGTTGATTGGTTATGATCAGGCGCAATTTCGCATGACAATCGTAGAACAATTGGAGAAAGTGATGGTGATTGCGGCCGGCGATTTGGATCATAAACAGCGTTTATGTGTGAGTGATACTGCTTCCGGTAAAGATCGCCAAATCAACAGCGAATATGTGGATACGATAGTTGATACAATCCTTCGCTATCTGCGCACAATCCATGGATAAAGCAAATGAATCAATTCACAATAAACAGGAATCAAAGGCAAACTACATGCGAATCAATCCCATGCAAAACATGCAAGCATCACTGCCTTGGTGAAACAAATAAAAAAAGATAGAAGAAACAGGTGTTTTTATGCAGTTAATGATGAAACGAATCTTGCGTTTTCTTGCCAGCAAGTTGTTTATTGCAGGCATCTTGATTTTAATACAGCTTGGCTTTTTGTTATACTTAATTTTAATGCTAAGTGAATATTTCATGCCGATTTATTTCCTATTGGTTGTATTCTCTTTGTTTGTCAGTATTTATATTATGGATAAGAATGAAAATCCCTCCTATAAACTGGTTTGGGTGGTTCTTATTATGGCAATGCCAATCTTTGGTGGACTGATTTATGCGCTGTTTGGCGGACAGAAAGTGCCGAAAGCCTTACGGGTACGCGATCATGAATCCCAAGAGAATATGCAGGGATTGATTCAACAGGATGAAGCGTTATTGCGGCAGCTGGAACAAAATGATCCACAAGTACATAAACAGGCACGATATCTCTGGGAAAATGCGGATTTTCCGCTTTACCGCAATACAGAAACCACTTTTTTTCCACTAGGTGAAGATCAGTTTGCGGCAATGGTGCGCGAACTGAAACAAGCAAAGAAGTTTATCTTCTTAGAGTTCTTTATCGTTGAGGAAGGGATCATGTGGAATACCATTTTAGATATTCTTTGTGATAAGGTTCAACAAGGAGTAGAAGTGCGCATGATGTATGATGATGTAGGCTGTATCGGCAAGCTGAGTGATCATTATGATGCGAAATTACGGCGTATGGGGATTGCTTGTAAGGTATTTAATCCTTTGCGGCCGCGCTTGGCCATGCAGATGAACAATCGTGATCATCGCAAAATCTTGGTAATTGATGGTATTGTCGGCATGACCGGCGGTAATAATTTGGCTGATGAATATATCAATGCAAAGGAGCGCTTCGGGCATTGGAAAGACTGCGGTGTGATGATCAAAGGTGCAGCGGTATGGAGTTTAACCACCATGTTTCTGCAATTCTGGAATTATGATGAAGCTATCAAAGATGATTATCTTCGTTATAAGGCAGATCCCAAAGCCTTTGTGAATATACGTGACGATGGATATGTGCAGCCCTATTCCGATAGTCCCACCGATGAGGAAAATGTCGGTGAGAATACACATATTAACATGATCAACGGAGCGAATCGTTATGTCTATGCGACAACGCCTTATTTGGTCATTGACAGTGAAACAAAGACAGCACTGACCTTGGCGGCGAAAAATGGGGTGGATGTGCGCATATTGGTGCCGCATATCCCTGATAAAAAATATGTCTTTGTGCTGACTCGTGGCAATTATCGCGATCTATTGGCGGCAGGGGTGAAAATCTATGAATATACGCCCGGCTTTGTACATGCGAAAACGTTTGTGGTAGATGATAAAACAGCGGTAGTTGGGACCATCAATATGGACTATCGTTCCTATTACCTTCATTATGAGTGCGGTATATGGTTCTATCAAAGCCGTGTGGTGCAGGAGGTCAAGGAAGATTATATTAAAACACTGGCGCTTTCCCATCAAGTCACGATGGAGGAATATCGGCAAACCAAATGGATTGTTCGAATGACACGGGCCGTTTTGAATTTGTTCGCGCCGATGATGTAATCATTATCGCATAGAATATGGGTTGTGTTGTACGATGCATAAGCAAAAGATATCTGTCATAGTCTATAAGGCAGATATTTTTTTATGAACGGAGGATGAGTGATGGAACAATCAGTGTTGTTTCAAAAGGAAGCACGTGCAAGGCTTTTACAAGGAGCGAAGTTATTGGCGGACAGTGTAAAGGGGACATTAGGGCCTTGCGGTCATCATGTGGTGATGCAAAAGGAATATGGCACACCCTTGATCAGCAATGATGGAGTGACGATTGCCAAAGCGCTATACAGCGAAGATCCATATGCGCAAATGGGAATTTCACTCTTATTAGAGAGTGCGATTAAAACCAATGAGATCAGCGGAGATGGCACGACGACAAGTATTTTGCTTGCCTATGAGTTATTGAATGGCGGCTTTGCGGCGATGGCACAAGGGGGAGCGGCAAATGGTTTTGTCTTGGGTATGGAAACAGCGGCCAAAGCGATTGAAACCTATTTGCGTGCGCATGCGCAGAAACTGAATGGATATGATGAAATTGCGAAATTAGCAGGTTTATCGGCTAAGTCACAAACCATTGGCAATTTGATTGCGGAGGCATTTGAGGCGGTTTCTAATGCACGCTGCATTGTTTGTGAATCCGGCAAATCCTATGAAAGCAGACTTCGTATCCAAGAGGGCACAGAATTACATGCATCCTTGTTATCACCCTATTTTCTACCTTCAGATGCGACATCTCTTACCTATGAAAGGCCCTATTTGTTTATCAGCAATGAACGCATTGTCACTTTGACGCAGATCGAACATTTCCTTGCTTATGCAATTAGTATGCATCGACCTTTACTGATTCTTTGTGAAGACATGGAAAGCGATGTTTTGGCCCAGTTAATTTTGTTGAATCGGCAAAAACGCGCTCAAGTATGTGTCTATAAAGCTCCTGCATTCGGTACTTATCAACAGGATATGCTGGAAGATTTAGCGCTTTTATGTAGCGGTAGTGCCTGTATTCATGATTTGGGGTTGGATTTATCTGCACTTTCGGTAAATGAACTGGGTGAGGCAAAGGAAATGATTTTGCGCAAGCATTCATTACAGGTATTTGTGCAGGAACATGCGGGGGTGAAGGAGCGCATTGCGCTATTAAAGGAGCGCTGTAAGGAAGAACAGCGAGCCTATGATAAGGCGCATATGGAACGAAGAATTGCGGCTTTGCAGGGTAGGCTGGCAGTATTGGAAATCGGTGGTTATACAAAGGGGGAGATCGAGGAAAAAAAGATGCGTTGTGAGGATGCTTTACAGGCAAGTGCTGCGGCGATGGCAGAAGGAGTTGTGAGCGGTGGCGGATTGGCTTTGATACAGAGTTATCGCGCCCTGCATAAAGAAATTACACATGAGCGCAAGGATAGTCAGGCAGGAATTGACTGCGTATTTCAAGCGATCTGTAAACCGTTTTTACAGTTGATGGAAAATAATTATGAGCATCCAAAGGATATGCTGGAGCAACAACTGAATCAGCCGGAAGGGATAGGATATGATGTATGGGAAGGAAAATGGTGTGATTTATTGGCATGTGGCATCAGTGATCCCTTGCAGGTGGTATTACAGGCGTTACACAATGCAGTATCTGTGGCGGGATTGTTAATTCGTTGTGATGTGGCGATGTTAAAACGTTGATGGGGGAAGATGTCAGTCATATGCATATGTTTGTGATGGTTTGAAAGATGAGAAAATGAGCATTTCCGCTTTAGTTATTTACGATTGCTTTCCCAGTCGATAAAATTGTTTCATTAAGACATTATCATTTTCGAATCATAATGCTTTCTTTTCTGCGCTTGGATAGAATTGAATAATGGGCTGTTTGTTGGTATAATAAAAAATGGAAGAAAGGATGTGCAACCGATGAAAATCGCAATTTTGAGTGATAGTGGCACCGGTATGAACCAACAGGAGGCAAAGGAATTAGGAATTTACTATCTGCCTTTACAAATCCTGAATGGCCAAACTCAATATCTCGATGGTGTCAATATCGAACTACGGCAGATCTATGATCTGTTACATACACAAGCCCAACTCAGTACCTCTATGCCGGCATTGGCATGGATTGAGGATATGCTGGATCAAATCAAGGCGGATGGATATGATTGCGTGATTTGTATTCCGATTACTTCAGGGTTATCCTCAACCGCCGCTATGATTTCCGCCAGTGCGAGTGAGAAAGGACTTTATTTGAAGGTCATTGATTGTTATAGTACTTGTTATATTCAGCGCTATTTAGTAGAATGTGCCAAGCGTTTGGCGGATCAAGGCTTCACCTGTGAGGAGATCTGCGATCGTTTACAGCATTCTATTGCGTCTAGTAATACACTGATTATACCTGATGATTTAGGGGCGCTTAAGCGAGGTGGACGCTTGACACCGATGGCAGCGGCTTTGGGTGGTTTGTTAAAAATTAAGCCGATTCTTCAGTTGAATGAAGCTTGTGCGGGTAAAATTGATGTTTTAGATAAGGTACGGACAATGAGTAAGGCTCAGCAAAAGGCAATCGCTATTTTTCAGGAAGCCGCGTTGAATGAGGATTATGTGGTGTCCTGTCTGCATACGGATGCGCAAGGTGAAGGCGAAGAATTACTTGCGAAATTAAAGGATGCTTTGCCCAATTGTCAGTTTTATTTCGGATTGATTGGTGCGGTGATTTCCGTTCACACGGGAATCGGATGCTTGGGTATTCAATATATCAGACGGGTGGAAGGCTGTTAAAGCCATGGAGGAAACAATATGAAAATAGCGTTTGTCACAGATAGTGGAACGGGTAAGGATATCGCAGCTTTACAAAAGGATGGGATTTACTCGATTCCCTTGCAGGTGAGTGATGGCAAGGCATCCTATCAGGATTTGGAAGAGATGGGATTGGATGAAGTATACGCACGAATGGCACAAGGTGAACTATTGACCACATCACTGCCCTCCGTGGGACGCATCGAGGAATTGTTTGCGCATTTGCGTGAACAAGGTTATGAAATGGTGTTTGCGGTGCCGATTTGTGCCGGCTTGTCAGGTACGATTAACGCGATGCGCATGTGTGCGGAAAGCGTTGGAATTGCCTTTGATTTTGTGGATTGTCATGTGACGGCGGTTGTGCAGGAATACCTGATTCAAACAGCAAAATATCTGCATGAGGCACAAGTGGGATTGGAGCGAGTGAAAGAACTGTTGATACAGGTGATTCATACGACCAATACATTACTTTTGCCCAGTGATTTGCAGCATTTGAAACGAGGTGGACGCCTGACTCCATTGGCAGCGACGCTAGGTGGACTGTTAAAGATTAAGCCGATTTTGCAGATCAATGAGCAAACCAACGGCAAGATTGATGTGCTGGATAAAGTGAGAACGATGCATAGGGCAATGGATCGTATGGTGGAACATATGAAGGCGCAGGGAGTGGATGAGACATATGACATTACTGTGGCACATGCGGATGATGCGCTGGAGGGACAAGTATTACAGGATAAGTTAAAACAGGCATTTCCCAATGCGAGTCACCATATGATTCAGTTGGTTAGCGTTGTGGGTGTGCATACCGGTCGCGGATGTCAGGCAATTCAGTATTTTAAGCGCTTGGACTTGGCTGCCGTGAAGGGATGATCCATTTTCATTTGATGGATTTGTTTGATGATCTTGAGAAGCGGCGGTATGGTAACTGTCGCTTTTTATGAGGTATCCTTGTTTGTATATTGTATCCTAAAAATTTGACCGTAAGTGTATATTTCTGCTTTATGGATGATAGAAAGGAGGGATGGCAATGATTTATACGCTGACTTTAAATCCGGCCATTGATTATTTTCTTGATCTGGGAGAGGAACTCATGGAAACAGAGGTGAATCGGGCTTGTGGGGAACAGTTCAAGGCAGGGGGAAAAGGATTGAATGTGTCAATGCTTTTGAATGAATTGGGTATTCCTTCGATGGCGATTGCCTTATTAGGCGGGTTCAGCGGTTCATTTATCACTGATGCGCTGAGCGATCAACGCTTCATTGATCTATGTCCGATCCCCGTGTCGCAGCCAAACCGCATCAATGTAAAACTGCGTCATGAGGGCAAAACTATCTGTATCAATGGCAATGGGCCGAAGGCAGATGAAGCATGTCGCCAACGCATTTTGAATGCACTGCATCCGGTTGCGCATGGTGATTGGGTTGTGTTGAGCGGCAGTATGATGCGTGGATTGGATGATACCTTTTTGTTAGAACTGGCAACATTGGTTCATGCGCATCAAGCAAAGTTCGTTGTGGATTATGAAGGATTGAATCGTGAGCTGCTTCAACAGATGAAACCTGATATGATAAAGCCAAATGCATATGAATTCACATTACTGATGGACTCACCATGGCAGGATTCCTTGCTTATGGATCAGCTTCATCAAGTATTGGATTGGGGAGTAGAACACATTTTGTTGTCGCTGGGATCGCAAGGGGTGATCTATGCGAACAAAAAGGCAAGTTATCGGATTCATCATCAGCCATTGCCATTGATCAATGCGGTAGGCGCAGGAGATGCTTGCTTGGCGGCATTCATTGCCAAGCGTTCACAAGGGAAAGACATCAAGGAGGCATTGACATGGTGCGCCGCGGCCGGGATGGCAAGCGCATCTACTTTGACAAAGGTAAGAGAGGCGGATATCATGCGCTATCTATCTGCTTGTCATGTTGAACAAATCGAGTGATTTATAGCGGATTTACATTTTGTTTACGCATCTTTCGTAATGGTGGAATTGAACAAATATAAGAATATGTGTAGGGGTTATGAATTATAATTATCATTCAATGTTATTGTTGAACAAACAGGAGGATCAGGCTATGCTATATTTAAAGGAAATCAATGAGGAGGATATCGAAAAGGAATTTTTGTTTGTTCGTGATATGCCTGTGGATGAAAATGGCTTAACCAATCAATGGAACGCTATATCACGTGAAGATTTTAAGCATAAGGCATTGCCGCAAATGATCGCATTCGCAAAAGGAGAGCATTTACCGGAGGGATTTGTACCGGAGACCTTTTTGTTTTTATGGAAAGATGACGAGATTATAGGTCAGTTTCGCATCCGTCATTATCTTTGCGATTCTTTGCGCAGTGGGGGAGGTCACATCGGTTATTTTATAAAAAAAGAATATCGCGCACAAGGATATGGAACGCAGGGCCTACGTCTAACGTTAAAAATCGCCAGAACTTTGATTCCGGAAGATGAAATTTATTTGCGAGTATATAAGGATAATCCTGCTTCACTAAAGGTGATGTTACATAATGGGGGATATATCAAATATGAAGATGAAAAGCATTATTACGTAAGAATTAAAAAATGATAGATTCGCTTTTCTTTTATTATCTCCATGCTTTGGCACAAGCGTAAAAAAAACGTCGTCTTGCAAGACCATATCCCACCCCTACCTAAGAAAGCATAAAAGCCTTCAAGCATCATCATTGTAAGATTAAGCAAATGATAAATGACAGATCCTATGACCTGTCATTTTTAAGTTTAATTGGGCAATAATACTTTTTATTACAATTAGCGATTTCCCTGATGCATGCCATGTCCATGTCCATTGCCATGATTTGAGCGGCGACATTCCTGATAAATGGTACGCAATTCATTGATGTTGAGTTCGGCGAGATCTTCAAATGCATAAGTGTCATCCAAAGCAAGAATACGCTCAATCATCTGATAACATCCCATGGACATTTGATGATGTGCAGCATTTGTATATTCATCATTGCTTGCATTATGGCAGCCGTATTGTTCTCGCGTATAGTGATGAGACAATAGGGTTTCCATTGTACTTTGCAAGGTAGTGGATCGCTCATCATTTTCACTGTATATACTGATTTGTAAATAACCATCAGCCATGTATTGTTGGAAGGAATCATTGGCCATTAACTCCTGCATACACTGCGCTAAGGGGCGATCTTTCAACTGCAATTGGGCGAGTAATTCTTCGCCGTCTTGATTGTACGCATAGGCATCACTGACTACATCCGTTTCATCCACCTGTAATTCAATACTGGGATTGATATCCATGGAAATATATGCATACTGTTTCAGGACCGGAGTGACATCTTCACTGTTTTGTTGTAAGGTAGGAATGATGATAAGGGCAAGTGCACAAGCCAGCGCTAAGCCGATTGCTACCGGTGCTTTATGTTTTTGTTTTTTACGATATATATGTTGCAGCGTTGCTTCTTTTAAATGTGCAGAAGCCTTGATTTGATCCAAATCAGCGAGTGGGTTCTTCAAATTCATCACCTCCCAAGTCTTCCTTTAACGCTTGTTTGGCACGTCGATGCCATGTAGCGATGGTTGCTTCTTTTTTTTGTAGGATTGCGGCAATTTCTTTTTGTTGATAACCTTCATAATAAATCAAATAAATGACATTACGATAATGGGTAGGTAAACGCAGTAAGGCATATATCACTTCCGGATGTTTTGGCGATTGGATTTCTCCATAGGTGCTGAGATCATCACTGAGTTCTACTTTTCGCTGAAAAAAACGACGTTTTAGACTGTTACATTCATTGATCGCAATACGAATTAACCATGCTTTTTCATGCTGATCTGAGGTGAAGGGTGCGGTTTTGACAGCGTACTTGAAAAAGACGTTTTGAAAAACGTCCTCTGTATCTGCTTCTTTTTGTAAATGAACGAAACAGATGCGGCGAATCATATCTCCATAGTTTCGTAACGCCTGTTCCACTTCTGCTTCACTTCGCATAGCCTTCCTCTGGTTTCTTTCAAGTATAGGATAATTGAATATTAGGATTGCATTCTATCAGCGTCTATGATGGTGACCATAACCTGCTGAGTTGTTTTGGTGATGATAGTATTGACCGCTGCCATCGCAATTGGGATTTTCATTTTGATAGTGGTGATGACCATATCCGTAAGAGCCATCCGCATTACCTTGGTGAATCTGATGATACTGCGGGCAGTCTTCATAATGGTGAGGCGTATCTCCATACCAGCATTCATATGTCTCATCTGCGGTATAGGAGTCTTGAACTGCGGCATCATTCTCATTCACGGTGTTATCATTTGTGGTACTGCCGGTTTGTACATCATTTGTAGTTTCACTTGTCTGCATCATATTGGATGTAGGCACCACTTCATCATTTGTAAGGGCATCGCTTTTCGCCTGAGCGCGGCGCTGATTATAAGTTATCACTGCTTCACTATGATGTACTTTTGTGCGATAACAGGATTGAAAAGAATGCGTTTCTCGGGCATAAACATTCATTCCAGCAGCGCAGATGCCACAGATGAGCAAACCGCTAACCAATAGATTTGTTTTCTTCATAATTGTAACCTCCAAGTCTTTCACTATAAATACGCATGAACCTACGCAAATATTTCAAAACATTTCATTTTTTTATTGTTATTTGCTTGAACCATTGATTTTGTTTGCATTGATTCCATTTTACCCTTTGTTTTGTCCCTATCTAGGATACATCACTGATCATTATTGATACTACACTCTTATGCAAAGCAAAAGAATTTAGGTAAGAAGAATCATTGATATGAAGTCAAACAGTTCTAAGAAAGAGTAAGCTTTAAAATATAATCATCCATCACAAATCCATGGCCGATATCAGTCACCGCTTCATCGCAGATAACAAATCCTTTATGTTGATATACCACCAATGAGTTTGTATTGTATTTATTACAGGTCAAAATAATGGATTCACATCCTTTTTCATGAGCAAATGTGATTGCCTGTGCCAATAAGGTAGAAGCGATTCCATGACCACGATGGCTTTTCTGCAAATACAACTTACTTAAAAATAATTCTTTTTCTCGTGGCTGTACCCCACAATAACCAATCAATTCATTTTCTTCATAAGCGAGGAAATAGGTGTAGTGTTCTTGTTCCATAGCTTTAGTTAAGGCAGGATAGCTTTGAAAACGTTCCACCATATAATCTATCTGTTCCTGTGATAACAGATCAGTGAAATACTCGTTCCAAATACGTTTAGCACATTGAGCGAGTTCCTCACGCTGGGCCTGTGTTTCACATAGTTTGATTTCCATTATCATATTTTCCTTTCCGAAATAGATTTTATAAGTTAGGATTGTTTTAAATAGGGGGCCATACTTCTATCATGCGTCTTTTTACATAAAAAAACAGGAATGATAGAACAATGCACCATAACAGTTATTATATACTGATTACAAGGGAGATGCAAGCATCCAGATGCCTTTATCAGGGCCTTGAGCGGTATGTGGAAAAGGAATCATGTTTCATGTATACGTTACTTTTTTATTTCCTTTTATAGGAGTAGAAGGATGGAATCATCACTTGGTTAAAACTGGTTTTTTCATAGTATTCCCATGCAAATCATGATAGAATATAGAAAGAGGAGGGAATGGCGCAAATGAAGGACAAACGAGAAATGTATGAAACAAAGCACTGTGAAATGGTGCAACGTGACACATTAAGTAAAATGAGCAAACGCAGTATCGCTGCTTATCGGCAGTATCGTTTTAATCATAGTTATATCAGTGATTTCAATCGTAGAAATCGCCATATGAAAGGGTTGATCCATGCGTTGGGATTGTTTCAAATCGCTCAACCTTTTTATTGTCGCTATGGCTCGCATATCTTTGTTGGCAGAGATTTTAGTTGTGGTCATAATGCGGTATTTGAGGATGAGGGCAGGATTCATATCGGTGATCATGTGCAGATGGGAAATCATGTTACAGTGACAACCGTAAAAATGATCAAAGATCCTTATATACGTAGAAAACACAAAGAAAATGTGGCGGATGTTTATATTGGAAATCATGTTTATATTGGCCATAATGTAACAATTATGGCAGGAGTTGAGATTGGTGATTGTGCAACGATACAGGATGGCAGTGTGGTGGTGGAAGATGTTTGTAGTGGCAGTGTTGTGGCAGGAAATCCGGCCATGAGATGTGAACAAGAAAGTGAATTGCTTGCGTCATTTATGAAGAGTGAAAGTTGGCAGAAAAAAGCTTCGATGTGGGAGCGCTGCGCAGAGCATATCAATTTGGATCGAGTGGATCGCATCTTGCGTCTGCTTGCATTGGCAGGGGGAGTGTATACCAGTGTCAATCTGTATCAAGCAAAGATGAAACATGATCAAGGAGAAGATAAACAGTTTGATAAAAAGTGGCTGCGCATAGGAAAAAAGGTTATGCGCAAAGGAGGACATTGATATGGATTATGCAAAGGAAGCACTGCGTCTGCATGAGCAGTGGAAAGGAAAACTAGAGATTCACGTGAAGGCACCGCTGGAGAATGCCGTTGACTTGTCACTTGCGTATACTCCCGGAGTTGCTCAGCCTTGCTTAGAAATTGCCAAAGATATCAATCGCTCTTATGATTTGACCGGGCGGGGAAACTGTGTGGCGGTAATTACGGATGGCACCGCAGTATTAGGACTGGGGGATATTGGACCCGAGGCCGGTATGCCGGTGATGGAGGGAAAGTGTGCATTGTTTAAAGCGTTTGCCGGAATTGATGCGATTCCTTTATGTATACGCAGTAAAAATAGTGAGGAAATTATTCATACCATCTCCTTATTGGCAGGAAGTTTTGGTGGCATCAACTTGGAAGATATAGCCGCTCCGCGCTGTTTTGAAATTGAGGCGGCATTAAAAAAACAATGTGATATTCCCGTGTTTCATGATGATCAGCATGGTACAGCGATTGTTGTAGCGGCAGCGTTGCTCAATGCGGTGAAACTTAGTAATAAAACAATGGGAGAACTGGAAATTGTCATCAGTGGTGCGGGAGCAGCCGGTACTGCAATCGCAAAATTGCTTATGGATATGAACTTTGGTGATGTGATTCTATGCGATAAAGATGGTATTTTAGATCCGGAAGGGAATCATTTAAGTCCTCAGCAAAAAGAATTGGCTATGCGAAGCAATCGTAATCAGAAACGCGGTTCGCTTCAAGATGCCATGAAGGGGGCGGATGTATTCATTGGCGTATCGGCCCCCGGAATCGTGAGTGAGGAAATGGTGCGCTCGATGGCAGATCATGCGATCGTATTTCCCATGGCGAATCCCACTCCGGAGATTCTGCCTGAGGCGGCGAAGGCAGCCGGAGCCTTTATTGTGGGAACCGGACGCAGTGATTATCCCAATCAGATCAACAATGTGCTGGCTTTCCCCGGTGTATTTAAAGGAGCACTTTCTGTACGTGCTTCAGATATCAATGAGGCAATGAAAATCGCCGCAGCGAAAGCGATTGCTTCTTTGGTAAGCGAACAGGAGTTATCATGCGATTATATTATCCCCAATGCACTGAATAAGCAGGTTTCAGAAGTCATTGCCCGTTCAGTGGCACAGGCGGCGATTGACAGTGGGGTCGCACGGCAATCATCGAAAGATTAAAACTTTTGTAGTGATTATTGGTTCCTGTGCTTGGTCGTTCGCTGAATGTATCACATGGGGAAATACTGAAAGTGTTGTTTAAAGAGTCTCGTAGTATTTGAGACTTTTTATTTACCTATATTTTTACATTTTTAGTTTATCTTCTATTTTTTTTTGATGAGCATCCTACATGGTTGGTGAGGTTGTTGTCAAGATATGTTTCAATCGGATCTTTTTTAATCATAAGTTTTTTTTACGATGCGATGTGGGAGTTTTATACTATCATCTCTTGCATCATTTTTTTTCTGCATTTAAGTGGCGAGACGATAGCACATGATTGATGAAGCAGATTTTGATTGAAGAAAGTATAGGAGTGAAATAAAACTAACTATCATTATTTTGTTAAATAAATGCAAAAAAACAAAAAAATAATCGAATAATAAAATAATTTATTGACAAAGCGCACATTACAAATTAAGATAAAAGAAAGGTGCGTGAAATTATGATTGATCGTAACATCAGTGATGCGAAGTTGATTGCTTTGGTTCAGCGTGAAGATGAACAAGCATTTGAGTTATTATATGAGCGTTATGTAAAGCTTGTTTACTACATTGCCTTTCGTTTTTGTGCCAATGAAGCAGATACGCAGGATGTGGTGCAAGAAACCTTTTTGCAGATTAAGCGCACCATCCGTGACTTGAAAAATCCGGATATGTTCAAGTATTGGTTGAATAAGATTACGATATCAAAATGTAAGAACTTGTTTCGTAAAAATAAATACATGACATATGACAGTGAGCATTATGAAGCAAAAAGCAATCTGCTTGAAACAAGGGAGGATGTGCAGCCGGATTGTCGTTTGAAGTTTGATAGCGATAAGGCGATGTTGAATCATTTCATCAATGAACTTCCCAAGGGACAAAGAGAAGTCGTAATCTTGCATTATTTGGAACAGTTTTCAGTTGAGGAGACTGCGGCATTATTAGAAATCCCACAAGGAACTGTGAAAAGCAGATTATCCTATGCCAGAACAATGTTGAAAACAAAGATTGAAAAGTATGAAAAGGATCATCATGTGGAATTGAATTTTCATTCCTTGGATGGAGCGATTGCGGCCGCTTTGGTATCCTCTTTTCAAGGACTAAAAGTGCCGGGAAATCTAGCGGTTATTTATCAAAGCATGCGCCCTTCTCATTTCTTTCAAATGGCGATCGGTAAGGTGGCACTTGGAGTTACCTTGTGTGTTGGCAGTGGGGTGGTATATGCTGTGGCGATGAATCAGCGCTCCTTCAATCAGGGAGTGCAAGAACAAGCCGGTGAGGAAATCAATACATTTCCGGCTACCGATATCCGCGCTACCTCGATAACTTCAGCCAGAAGCGCCTATTATACGATTAAGACATGGGCGTGTTGTGAGGAAGAGATGGAGATGTTGGAGACTACGCAGTTAAAAGATGTGTATCGTTTATATCAAGTCATGAAAACTCATGGAAGCATCTATTATCAAAGTCTGGAAGAAGAAGGCTGGTGTCAAGCGTTAGAAACAATTTATCGTAATAAGGTTCAATAAATTTGTTTTTATTGCATGAAATAGATGGACTAAATGAAGAAATGCTTGGAATTTGACGTTGCAGTAATTTTTTTGAATTTCATCGAACGTAATTTTTATATCTTGTGTCTAAATGATGCTTCTATAGCAGCGGGGACTGGCTCATCTGTGCTTTTTTGTATGGGAAATAGATGATTTGATGGTGAGAACCAAACTCATTTGCTTAGAATTGACTTAAAAAATGTTTGATATTTGGGTGTGGTAAAGGAAAGGATGTTATCACGTATGTTACGAAAGATAGGCGTAAGTTTATTCATATTAGTGGTCATGCTTGGAACGGTGTCTTTTTATCTGAACTATATGATGAATGCCGCAGGAGGTACGCAAGGTAATTTAGTAACTGCCCGTATTCAGCAGGCGCCCAGCAATTTATCCGGTGCTAAGGCAGAAATAGGGTTTAAAGCTGGTGATAAAATCGCCATTCAAGCAGGGGGAGGCGACAATGCATGGCAGTTAGAAACATACCATACTTATACAACTTATGATTGCGAGGTCGTGAAATTTCAGGAAACAGCGCCGCTAAGATGTAGTAATCCAGCCATAAGCGCTTGGTTTGCGATGACAACAAAGCCACTTGCGGAGAATCATCCTTTTACTAACCATACTAATATGATTGAAGATCCTTGGGTTAGGTTCTATGCGAATAGAAGATATTATGGGTGGTTAAAGGATAATCATGTATTGGGCGCTGAGGGCGCAGATTTACCATATGATAGTTTTATATCAGCGGAAAAAGTGGAACTGTTGAATCAGCAGTTACTTGGAACAGGGGAAAATGTCCTCCTTACTTTTCATGATGAGAGTTGCTTTTTTTCCTTAGTAGAGGGTGGTATTTATAACAATCCCAATGATAGGTTAAGTTCATTGTTTGGTGACTCCAGTCCGGATACATTTGGAAAAAAGGCTGTTATACCAAGTTATTGTGATATTACGAACGTGAACCAGGCTCAAAGGGCATTCAGTTCTGATTATTGGCTGACGATTGCATCGCACACAAAACTAACATATGGCGATAGTGCAAGATTTGTAAATGCGGCGGGACAAATGCTAGCATATACGCAAAATAGAAGTGTAGGAGGCACAGTTAACGTAAGCAACTTTTTTGAGGTATATGCAAGTACTAGAGGCGGCGCGGATTTAGACTTATCGAATGTAGTATTTGCGGCATCTGCGCCAATTGGCGGAAGTGGATTAAAAGAAATTCAAGCAACTCCTGCCAATTTTGTGACCACATCTTCTAATGTTTTACAGGATACTAATCAATTTGATGATATGATTGTAAGAATATTGGATAGTTCAATGAGTGTAGGTATTAACCAAACAGCGCCTTTCTATCATGCAAGTAAGAATCAGGAACTGGCCAAACAAAGTGGAACGCATGTAACAATGGAAGGCACAAAGATAAGAATCAAAGCGAGCGGTTCCGCAGGTGGCACCATATCGGCTGTCATATTTGACCAACAAGGAACTCCACTCTTCTATGAGCCATTAGGTGCGGCGACAGGAACGGAAACGCTGTATGATCTAGATACAAGCACTTTAAGTGAAGGAACCTATCAAATTGCAGTGGTAAACGAGGAATTGCCTAATGATCGTACACCAAGTAAATCTTCCGCATTTTCAAATGCATATGTTTTGAAGATTACAGAAGGAATCAAGATTACACCCAGTGTAAGAAGTGGCTTGGAATATAAAAAGAATGTGAATTTAAATGATATTGTCGCTTCCTTAAGTGCCAGTGGCGGTGTTGCACCCATGAGTTATACGTTAATTAGTGATAACAGCGTCGCAGGGCATGAAAATGATTATCAAAAATTTGCGATTTCAGGAAACAATATTGTTGTAAATGAACCAAACGGAATCAACGCCGGTGATTATTATTTTAAAGTCAGTGCGGTGGATGCCAATGGATATCCGCTTGGCGGCGTTGAAAGTAGTGTAATCCATGTCATAGTGAGTAAAACGTCACTTACTGTATCCTTTGATCTCCCAAATCAAACAAAGAAAAGTATAACGGAAGCACAAAATGGTTGGAGCGAGATGGCGAGTGCCACACCAAACACCGGGACAAAGGTTGCTTATACAAAGGTGGGCGGTGATATCTCTTTGATCAATATTGATCCTGATAGCGGTGCGATCACCTTTAGCGGTACTGCCAATTCTTATGGTAAGATTACCATTCAAGCCATCGCAGATGATGATCCAAGCACCGGCAATGATAATTATGAGACCTCATCACCTGCCACAAAGGAAATCGTGATCTATCGCGGTGTAGATGGCACAATTACACCGGATCCCGCTTCCAGTGATACCACTGTTCCTACCTTTACCGCAAATGATCAGAATATAAAAATAAACGGTGTCATCGGTAAAATAAACGGTACACAGGGAACACCGGATAATGTCACAAGTGGAACTACCACATATACCTATGGAATAAATAATACCGGAGATGGCTCTTTCTTCACTGTAAACCCAAACAGCGGAGAGATTCGATCGAATGCGAATTTGGGTGTAGGCAGTTATACTTTCACGGTAACAGTGAGTGATAAGTGGAGCAGTAAAGATATCCCGGTGACAGTGAATGTGGGTATGGCAAATGCGGAGGAACTCAAGTTCTATGAGAACAGTACCTCTAATACAATGATCAATCAAAAGACAGTGAACTTCACAGATACCAATGTCAGTGTGTATGCGACAGTCAAAGGAAGTACAAACACCAATCCAGTCACTTACAGTGTAAAGGCAGGAGAACCGACGAATGTGGTGGATGTGAATCCAAACAGTGGCGCACTCACCATTAGAGGATCAGGAACAGTGGTAATTGAAGCGACAAAAGCCGGGGGAAGTGGGCAGGCAGATGCGAAGGCATACTTGACCTTAACGGTAACGGCCGCATCACAAAACTTCATCTATACGACAGATTCTACCTTGAGCACAGAGCGCCCAAAAACAAATGGCCATTATGATGCTTTAGTGGAAACCTATGCGACAAACAAGACATTCCGGTTATATACGACAGGCAATCCAACGGGAAGTACAGTGACCTATCAACTAAAAACAGGAAGTCCAAGTGATGTGATCAGTGTAGATCCAAATGGTCAAGTAACGATATTGAATGCTTCAATGAATAATCAAATAGGAAAAGTAATTGTAGAGGCAACGAGCCATGATCCAAATGGTAATTACAGTGATAAGACAATTGAACTGCCCATCAATATAGAGAAAGGAACAAGAACCATCGCATTCGCAGAACATCCGATCAATGTATTAAACGGGACAGGAAGTGTGGTGCCAAGTATTCTAGTTGAGGGAGTATTGGATACAGAAGGAAACACAACGATAGAGATTGATCCAAGCGCAGACAGCAGTATC
>JAAWON010000031.1 GCA_022799495.1 Erysipelotrichaceae bacterium
TGTTCCTTTTACTCTCTTTTTCATTTCCTTATTCCTTAAAGTATGGTTCGTTGCTTTAGAGAAATGCACTATACGCTGTTTCCGCTTGGAATATTGATACAAGCACTCTGATATGTATCCGTTTACATTTGATATTTCATATAAAAATCGCTTTTTCCCCATATTTATCCCATAATCTTGTGATATAACATTACCGTTATCATACGGAAAGGAATTATAACTATGAAAGATACAAAACAAAAGACTGCTTCCTTGACGATTACCTTCTATGTATTTGCGGCAATCTTACTGCTTATTTTTGCCTTTATGTCATGGTTTATCTTTGATTCTATCAAAGCCGCTATGACTCAATATGGCATGAGTTTTTCGGAATTTTGGGGAGAGATGTGGCAAAATGTAATTAATATGTTTGCGACACAAAGTTTTCCCTTTTTGGTGTATGCTTTTATTTGCTATGGGATTGGATACCTTATCAATGAAACGCAAAGCATTCGTTTTAGTTTGAAGGCGGATTTAGTGGCGAATTGTTCAAAGGAAGAACACGCATGCGTTGCAAAAACAGAGGAGGAGGAGTCAATGCAGGAAGCAGTATGCGAATCACCACAATGTGAGGAAGCAGATGCTTTAACAGAAGATAAGGAAAGTGCACCTTCAGAATCCACGCAGGATGAAGATGGAGCGAAGCAAAGTGAACAGCCAGTTGAAAAAGCTCCATTAAGCATTGAGGAGCCTGCTGGGATATCACAACCTAACGTAAACAACGTGCTTGATGAACAAGAATCATAAGTCTTATTTTCAGGAATACGTATTTAACCTAGGTAACATGTGAAAGTACATGACTTTTAATAAAATCCTGTGGTATCATAGGATTTTTATTATCTTAATTGAGAAAGCCTTATGATGTATATATTGTATGAACGCTGAACTTCATTGAGTGAATGTGCAGATTCTGTTATACTTTGTTTATCCAAGTATTGATGCATGTGAGTTGTCACAGCAAATGAAAGTGTGCTTTCTGCTTTCATTGCTTGGATTATAATGTAATATAAGAAAATGGATGGCAGAACGTATAAGACGTGGAGAGGAGGGACCATATGACAACCTTGATTATAGCGGAAAAGCCGGAACTCGGCCGTGCGATCAGTGCTGCGATTGAGGGAGAGGGAAAGGAAGTACGCGGGGTCATTCGCAAAGGAAATGTGATTATCACATGGGCATATGGTCACTTGTTGAGGCTATGTGAGCCACAGGAATATGATGAGAAATACGCGAAGTGGACTATGACTGATTTGCCAATTTGTTTTAGGAACTGGCGATTGATTCCGGATGGAAATAAAAAAGAGCGGGTAGAGCAGATACGGGGATTGATCGCATCATGTGATCGGATCATTCATGCGGGAGATCCAGATGATGAGGGACAGTTTCTCATTGATGAGATTTTAGATTATGTGGGTAACACGAAACCGGTACAGCGTGTTTATATCAATGATAATACACCGGATAATATTAAGAAGGCATTTCATCAATTGATAGATAATGAGCCTCTGCGTGCGATTGGAAAAAGTGCATACGCACGGGCAGTAGCGGACTATGTGGTTGGAATCAATTACAGCCGATTATATTCTCTAGGATTACAATTGCGAGGATTATCAGTAGGTCGTGTTCAATCGCCTACTTTGGGACTGATTGTTACTCGAGATGAACAAATAGATCACCATGTTAAAGTAAAGTACTATGAGTTAAAGGTTCAGGCACTATGTGAATCGTGTACGCTTCATTTACAGCTGAAACCTATAGCGGATTTATTGGATGATGAAAAGCATATCCTTCATCGTGAGACATTGGAAGAAGTGAAGGATGCGTTAATCGTCAGTGAGCAAACACTCAAAGTCAGTGAAAAAATCGTTGAACAACGGCCCCCACTGCCATTCAATTTGGCAAAATTGCAGGCGCATATGAATACTAAATATGGCTTTTCATTAAGTAAGACCGATCAAATCACACAGACCTTACGTGATCGTTATCAGGCCATTACCTATAATCGTAGCGATTCTCAATATCTGAAAATGGAACATCACAAAGAAGCACCCAAGGTGCTTGGTAAAGTAATGGCTAAACTTGGTCAGCAGTATCCATTGGATTACAAAATACGCTCACAATGCTTTCAGGATAAGTATGTCACCGCGCATCATGCGATCATACCAACAGCCTCCGATTTTGATATTCGTAAATTGAATATGGATGAACGCCACGTTTATGAGGAGATTTGTCACTTCTATATTATGCAGTTTTTACCACCGGTGAAAAAACGTCAGCGTACCGCGCAAATCAATATCCCGCAAGGGGAGCTACGCGCGGTTTGTTCCTTTGTGTTGGATGAGGGATATCAGCGCTATTTTCACAAAGCAGTTTTGCAGGAGGGGAGCGATGAGGGAGAGAGTGATCAATTTACATTGACTCCGGGGACTTATTCTGCGCTTCTAAATGATGGTGAGATTTTAGAAAAAGAAACCAATCCGCCCAAGCGCTATACGCAGGCTTCCTTAATTCGTGATATGACAAGTATTGCCAAGTATGTCAAAGATAAAGAGATTAAGGAATTATTAAAGAAAAAAGATAAGGATAAAAAAGGAGAAAATGGCAGTATCGGCACAAGCGCCACGCGTGCGCAGATTGTGGAAACATTGTTAAAGCGTGGCTACATTGAAATGAAAGGCAAACAATTAATCTCTACACAATTAGGTAAGGATTTCTATCACCTTTTACCCGAAGAAGTAAAAAGTGCTGATCTTACTGCGAAATGGTGGGCGATTCAAGAGGATATTAAGGAAGGCAGAGCACAGGTTCAGGATTTAGTAGATAGTGTTTTGGATTGTTTCCGTCCGCATTTGCATCAAGACTTTGCTAAACTGCGGAAACAAGTTAATTATCCCATTCAAGATGATCGTCCAACTATCGGTACTTGCCCTGCTTGTGCAAATAAGGTGGTGGAGCGGGATAAAAACTTTGGCTGTGTAAATTGGCGCAATGGCTGTCGCTTTGCGATTTGGAAGAATGATTCATTCTTAACCAAAATCGGCAAGGAACCAACCCGAGCGATGGTAGAAAAACTGCTGAAGGATGGATTTTGTCAAGTTAAATTGACAGATGTAAGCCAAACAGAGAAAATCATGATTCTACAATTGGGTTTGCGTAATGGGTATGCGGCTTTTCGTCTGTTAGATCCTGACCAGATCAAAAAGAAACATCATAAAAAGGAAAAGCAATAAAAAAGCATCGGCCGTATAGGTACGATGCTTTTCTGTTCTCTTAAGAGCAATTACTCATGAGAACATGTACTGTTACTGCCAATTACTGTTCCTGGTAGTAGCAGCCTTCCTCTTGTGCAGGAGGGAACCTTCTGTCCTTCTCCATGTCTACATCTTTGTTGACAACTTTGCCTTCGCTGTTGTAGCAGGAGTATTTACCGCTCTTTTCGCAGTTCATTCCCGGACGATATTTCTTCTGTGCCATTTCTAACACCTCCTGTAAATAGTGTGGTTAGCGACTTTCATCTTATACACAAATTCGCAAAAAATTGTTTTTCTTATAGATATCGTCTGGTTGAGGAAAGTAGAGGTATGATTGTGGTGGGCAAGGGTGATCAGTAAGGATGCGGGATGCGTTAGGGATTTTTTTCTATTTTCTTATTTATATAAGTATGTGATATCTGTTTTTATCGTTTAAGCACATGTTACTTTGTCAAAACTATTTATGAATGTAGGGCTGTGGCTTGCGCACCGTTTGAGGAAAACAATCATACTATAAAAGGGATTGGGCTTCTTTGTTTGAAAGGATGCATTGTACACTCTTTCAAAAGCGTTCATTCTTTGATACAATAGGTACGCACAAAGGAGAATGTAAGATGAAATTATTTG
Organism: Erysipelotrichaceae bacterium; assembly: GCA_022799495.1. GTDB lineage: Bacteria > Bacillota_I > Bacilli_A > Erysipelotrichales > Erysipelotrichaceae > C-19. The sequence goes on from JAAWON010000031.1 coordinate 3,918, forward strand.
CCAGTGATTATGATGGAACCATAAAGCGTGAAGGAAAGATAGCGGCTCATGATCTTGCGGCAATTCGTTCATGGCGCGAAAAGGGCAATCTTTTTGTGATTGTATCGGGACGCAGTATGGAAAGTTTACAAGAAGACGTGAATGCGCATGCGTTACAAGCGGATTATTACATTGGTAATAATGGTGGTACATTGTATGATGAAAAGTTTCAGGAATTAAAAACCTATTATATTCCTTACCAAAGAGCTTTGGCGATTATGGATTATTTAAAGCAAGCCAATGCAGTCTCTTATGTGGTCAATGATGGCTATCATCGTGCCCAGCAATTGCTAAATCAGGAATTGGCAGATAAGATGTATTCGCATCATGAGATCACTTATACTTTATCCGCATTGCTTGATAAACAGCGGATTGCACAGATTGTCGCAGTACCTCCAACAAAGGAACAGGGAGTCCATTACGCCGACTATATCAATACTGTATTCGCTGATGCGGCCAGTGCCTATCGCAACATTCAGTGTGTGGATATTGCGCCTAAGGGGATTTCTAAGGCAACTGGGATTGCTCATCTGATTCAACATCTTGGATTGGCACAACCACAGGTATTTACGCTTGGCGATTCTTTTAATGATATCCCGATGTTAATGACGTATTATGGCATTGCGATGGCACATGCGCAAAGCGATATTCATCAGGCTGCCAAAGCAATCAGCCACTCGCTTAGCGAAGCGATAGAATTAGCTGAAACAATAGATCTGCTCAAGTGATGAAACAAAACAGAAAATAAAATTCATGCAGAAGAAATAATCATAAGTATGGTATAATAAAGGCTGTGAAAGGAGTCCTCCTATGTTTGATTATTTTACATTAAACAATCTCATACAGTTTATCAAGATTTTAAGTAATATTACGATCGTATGGATGGCATTTTACTTTGTCTTGAAAATTGTAAAAAATAATTCTCGGACGATTCAGATCTTTAAAGGCATTCTATTGATTTTCTTGATTAAAAGTGTCGCAAATTTGCTTGGTTTAAATGCGGTGGAATATTTGGCCGATCTATTCATCCAACATGGGCCGATTGCGATCATCATCATTTTTCAACCGGAGTTTCGTGCATTATTGGAGAAGATTGGCAAAACCAATGTATTCTCTCGTATTTCTACCTTGACATTAAATGAGCGGGAACGTTTAGTGGATGAGTTGGTGAAAGCATGTGCAGAGATGTCTAAAACCAAAACCGGTGCTTTGATCTCTTTGGAACAGGGACACTCGCTCAGTGACTTTATCAAGACCGGTACGCCGATGAATTCCGTTGTTACCAGTGAACTGCTGTGCTCTATTTTTGTGCCGGGTACGCCTTTGCATGATGGCGCAGTGATTTTACAGGGTGTTAAAATAGCCTGTGCCGCTGCTTATTTCCCACCGACAACGCAGGATCTGCCAACAATGTATGGTGCACGGCATCGTGCCGCAGTGGGAATCAGTGAAATCACCGATTCCATTACGATTATTGTCAGTGAGGAAACGGGTAATATTTCGATCGCTGAGGGTGGCAAGCTAAGTGTCGTCAGCGAAAAGAGTTTGCGCGAATTTTTGACGATGGTGATATGCCAAACACAAACCGAGGTTGTTAAGGAGAAAATCCGTAAGGACAGCGATAGCGAAAAGGATATTGATGTATTGGAGAAAGAACGCATCGAGGCGAAGTCCAAAGGCAAGCGCAAGAGTTTGTTCCGTGGTAAGAGCCAAAGTGAAAAGAGTGCTCCGGAAAAGAAGCGTTTCTATAAAAAGCCGCAGCCGATGACGAAGGAAAAGCAAGAAGCAATCATTGATCAACAAGTGGAGAAGATCGGCATTGCGAATTTGGTTGAGGAGAGTATGCCGCTGGATAATCTATTTGACTCAATTGTGGCGGATAGTGATCATAAACGAAATGAGGAAGAAAAAGCATCTTCCTCGGTATTATCACAAATCAAGGAGGAAAGTGCCCAAAGCAAACCGAGTCGGGCTGCTCGCTCTAAACGCAGTGAAGCGAAAGTACAGAATGAACCCGATGTGTTGCAGGCACAAAGTGAGCCGATCAATCCTACATTCAAACTGCGCTCACGTAAACAAAAACCTCAAGATAGTGTTTCTACTGACAGCGATTTGAATCAGCGCAATACACCGATTAAGCGTGAGATTGAGACAATGCCTGCCGTGATTGAAGAAAAACCGGTGGTAAAACGAGCGCATGAGAAACAGCGCGATCGCAGTGCAGATGAAGCGGCCTTGTTGGATGATGTGATTTCACCGGAGGCGATTGTATTGAATTACAAAGAAGAAAAACAAAAGAAAACGCGCAGAACGCGGAATGCATCCCCGGACGATGATTCCAATGAAGGGAGGTTTCGCTGATGGCAAAGAAGAAGAAATCGCAGTTAAGCGCAGAAGGTAAGACTGAATTAGCGAAGGCGATTGCCGAAAAGAGCCAGACCTTTGCGCGTACTTACGCGAATATGGAGACCAGTGTAGCCCGTTTCTTTCGTTGGGTAAGCAGTTGGATTGATCGTCTTTTATTCAATCAGAAACACGGTAAGTTGGTTGCGCTGATTTTAGCGGTATTATTTTGTTTTATGATTGACAGTAATGAGGATTTTGATTTATTCAAAGCCAACCGTGAGGTCAAGACCTTAAATAATTTGTCAGTCAGTACCGTTGTTTCGGAACAGGCTTATGAAGTCAGCGGCATTCCTGAACATGTGACCGTAGAGGTGATCGGTGAATCCGGTGATTTACAAATGTTAAATCTTCAGGATAATTATCAAATCGTTGCGGATCTAAGCGGTTTAACGGAAGGGACACACGATGTGACCTTACAGCCAAAGAATTTTTCCTCACGCTTAGAGGTGATTATCAAACCAAGTACAGCGGTTGTGACTATTAAACGCAAAGAATCAAAACGCTATTCGCTAGGTTATGATTTTGTGAATACGAGTAAGATGGACTCTATTTATGCATTGAGTGAGCCACAGTTTGAACAAGGAGAAGTCGTGGTGCGTGCTTCTACGGAGACCTTGGGCCGAATTGCGTTTGTTAAAGCACTGATTGATGTTTCAGATGTTAATTCTGATTTTGAGACGGATGCGCAGATTGCGGCTTATGACCAGTCCGGAAATCGCATTGATGTTGATATTCGTCCGGCCAGTGTTAAGGCGAAAGTGAAGGTAACGACACCAAGTAAATCGGTTCCGATCACGCTTGTACCGAATGGCACAATGCCGGATGGTAAAGCGATTGCTTCATATAAGTTAGACTCTCAGGCGGTTGTCGTGTATGCGCCCGAGGATGTATTAGAATCCATTATGGAACTGCCTATTTATATTCCGGTCAATAATTTGACAAACGATCAGCGAATTACTATGCCGATCAATCTGCCATCTAAAGTAACCAAGGCATCCTTAAAGAATGTTATGATTGAGATCAAGATTGAGGATGCTGTCTCAAAAGAAATAGAGGATGTTCCGATCCAATTCCAAAATGCACCAAGTGCCAATTACAATGTGCGAGCGGTTGATAGTTCCAATGGTACATTGAAAGTTAAGGTAAGTGGTGCACAAGGTCAAATTGATTCCATTCAGAAAAGTGATATTAAGATCATCGCTGATTTCAGCGGTGTTGATGAACCGGGAATTTATGATATTCCTTTAAGTGTCAGTGGTTCAAATAAACTGGTCACTTATGAACTTGGAACAGCGACGATTAAATTGGAATTTAAAGAAAAGGAGTAGTGTTTATGGCAAAATATTTTGGGACAGATGGGGCAAGAGGACGTGCAAATGATACGCTGACCTTAGATATGGCGGTGAAAATCGGCCAATATGTCGGCTGGTATTATGGTAAACAACGCCATGCGAAGATACTGATCGGCAAGGATACTCGCTTATCCGGAGACTTGTTCGAAATGGCGTTGGCAGCCGGTGCTTGTGCCGCCGGTGCGAAAGTCTATCTGTTGGGTGTCTGCCCAACTCCCAGCGTCTCCTTTCTGATTCAAAAGGAAGGATTTGACTGTGGCATCATGGTTTCTGCCTCTCATAATCCTTATTATGACAATGGGATCAAGTTATTCAATGGGTCAGGAATGAAGATGAATCCCAGCGTTGAGGCGGAGATTGAAGCGTACATTGATGGTGAGAGAGAAATCACAATGGCGCAGAATGAGCAGATCGGAAATGTCATTCCATGGCATGAAGGCTTGGAGTTATATGAATCATGGTTAAAGTCCTTGGTGACAGTAGATTTTACCGGTATGAACATTGCCTTGGATCTGGCAAATGGCAGCGCTACTTCTTGCGCAAAGGAAGTATTGAGTGAGTTGGGTGCTACAGTTGAGGTGATTCATTCCTCTCCCAATGGCATCAATATCAATACAAAATGCGGTTCTACCCATCCCGAAGCACTTCAGGAGATGGTAAAAGAGGGTGGCTATGATGCCGGGTTTGCGTTTGATGGGGATGCGGATCGCCTAATTGCCGTGAATGAAGATGGTGAATTAGTCACCGGAGATCATATTCTATATATCTGTGGATGTTATATGCATGATCACAGTGAACTCAATGAGAATAAGGTTGTTACCACCGTGATGTCCAATCTTGGGTTGTATCGCGCATTTGATCGCAGAGGTATCTTATATGAACAAACACAAGTAGGCGATAAATATGTCTTTGAATGTATGAATGCCTATAATTATTCCATTGGTGGGGAACAGAGTGGTCATATTATTTTCAAGGCACATGCCAATACCGGAGATGGATTATTGACGGCTTTAAAACTGTTGGAAGTGATGAAGGATACCGGCAAGAGTTTGAAACAACTGAGCGCGGATTTATTTATCTACCCGCAGTTGTTAATCAATGTAGAAGTCAAGGATAAGCATGCCGCACTTGAACATACAGGTCTTGCGGAAGAAATCCGTAAGGTAGAAGAAGCGTTGGGCAAGGAAGGCCGTATCTTGGTTCGCCCCAGTGGTACAGAGCCGCTGGTAAGAGTTATGGTGGAAGCCAAGAGTGATGAATTGTGCGAACGCTATGTCCACCAAATTGTTGATTATATTAAAGAACAAGGGCTGTAATTCTCAGGGATATGATCTGAGGCTTAAACCTTTTTTCAGATAACCAACGGGAGAAATCCCGTTTTTTCTTTTCCATCATCGCAAAGTTCATCTTTATCCTTTCCTAACGGTCAATCCTCTCTCATCATGCATCCCTTTGCCAATCCCTCCTCCCTTATCTACCTGTGCTATCCTTACATTTATTGCTTCATCAACTATATATCCAGGTATACATTCTTGAAGAAAGTGCTTTTTTTTTCTCTTTTTTTACGATACAATGATAGAGAGGTGTTGCGTATGAAAAAAGTTATTTGTGTAGTAGAAGATGAGGTTGCGATCAATGATCTGGTCTGCCAGTACTTAAAAAAGGAAGGGTATGAGGTACGTTCCTATTATACATACGAGGAGGCCAATGCGCATGTCAGCGATGATGATGTGCATCTATGGATTTTGGATATCATGCTGGATGATAAGAGCGGCTTTGATCTGATTGAAGAAATTCGCTTACAAGAAGCGGAAATCCCGGTTATTTTCATGTCAGCGCGTGATAAGGAATTTGATCGCATCATCGGTCTGGAGAAGGGCAGTGATGACTATATCACGAAACCGTTCTCGCCAAAAGAATTGGTGCTGCGAGTAAACAATGTCATGAAACGTGTCTATAAAAATGATAATAACCGCATTTCTGTGGATGGTTATGAGTTGGATGAAGAACAGCGCAAAGTATTTGATAACGGTGAGGAGATTGATTTGACCACCAAGGAATTTGATCTGCTTATGATGTTTATCAAAAACAAAGGAATTGCGTTTTCTCGTGAAATGATCTTAACGAATGTATGGGAAGAGAATTACTATGGCAGTGATCGGGTAGTAGATGATACGCTGCGCCGTCTGCGCAAGAAGTTGCCGAATTTGAATATCCATACGATTTATGGCTATGGCTATCGCTTGGGATAAGCACGCATGAAACGTATCTCACTGTTTTTAAAGCGATTAACATTATCCCAACAGTTATTCGCACTGATTTTCTTTTTCGTCACGTTTTTTGCGGCTTTCTTCTTTGTTTATTTGAATAGTAAAGTGGATGTCGTCATCCAAACAAAAACATTCAATGATTTAATGACAACACAGGAGGCCATTGCCGGCAAACTGCGCAATGAATTACCTTGGAATCTGTATCAGTTGGTGGGTGATTCTACCATTACCAATATTATTATTATTGATGATCAGGCGTATTACTTAGGTGATCCGGATGAGACAATAGATACTTCATCACCGCGTTTTCAGGATATGTATAAGAAGGCAATGCTTGCATCCTATGTCCCACGAACTTATACGTTTCATGCGGATCGTACCTATTATAGTGTAGTGAAGGTAAGTGAAAATCAAGTGTTGATTTCGTTTACGCGCTCACAGTATTTGGAATCTTTTAAGAATGATCTGGTTTCTTCTGTGATCTATTTGACAGTGCTGGTGGTTTCGCTGTTCTTCTTTATTTTGCTTGTCTGGGTAGCGGGATTGATTCACCCATTGAATCAGATTCGTAATTATATTGATAAGGTGAAGAACGGATTGACACCACCGGATTTAAAGGTCAATCGTGAGGATGAAATCGGTGAGTTGGCAGAGGCACTGGTAGCGATGCGCAAAGAATTGCTTAGGCAGGAACAGACAAAAGAGGATATGATTCATAATATTTCTCATGATTTAAAAACTCCAATCGCAACGATTAAGTCTTATGGGGAAAGTATTAAGGATGGTATTTACCCTTACGATACGTTGGAAAAAAGTGTAGATGTGATCATTGAAAATGCGGAGCGCTTAGAGAAGAAGGTATACAGTTTGTTATATTTGAATCGCATTGAGTATTTGATCTCGCAGGATGGAGAAGGGGCAATTACCCCAATGAAGGATTTGGTTGAGACGGTCATTTTGAATATCAAGGTAATCAAGCCTGATATTGAGATTATCACCGATTTGGATGAGAAAGTATGTTTTGATGGATTAGAAGAGCCATGGCGTGTTACGATTGAAAATATTATGGATAATGCATTGCGCTATGCAAAAAGCAAAATTACCATTACGCTTCATGAACAGGAATTAAGTATTGCGAACGATGGTCCCAACATTGAGGAGGATCGTCTGAAAGTGTTGTTTAAACCATATGAAAAAGGCCAACAAGGCAAATTCGGTTTAGGCCTTTCCATTGTGGCTAAAGTAGTACAAGCCAATCATTATGAAGTCAGTGGGGAAAATACCAGCGATGGAGTTATTTTCAGAATATATAAACGAAAGAGTTAAGATGGAGCGTTATTGGAATGAACTTGTAAAAGCAAATATTGTGAATTGGCAGATATCCAGATGAATCAGTAAGAAAAGAGCTAGAAATGTATCTGTAAAAAGAAAGGGTGAAGGAAGATGCGCATAGCGAAGGTAATTGAGCGGATGAAGGCTTATCATAAGGGAAGTGTGAGAGGAGTGGCGATTGATCCCAAAACAACGCGGGATCAGGTGTTGTATGGAAATGTAGAGCAAGAATGCAGCGGAATTGTAACAACGTGTTGGGCAAGTAGTGATGTGATTCGTAAGGCGATTGATTTGCATGCGAATTTAATCATTGTTCATGAGGCGCTTTTTTGGAATCACGGAGATCATATAGATTGGTTAAAGGAGTCGAACAATCAGACATTTTTGCGTAAGCAACAATTGTTGGATGAGCATGGCATTGTGGTTTGGCGCAATCATGACTATATCCATTCCGGAATACCTATGCCAGATGGGACTTATACAGACGGCATTTTCTATGGCTTGGCACATGAATTGGGATGGTGTGATCAGATCATTTTAGATCAGAGTTGTCCGCTTGCATTTCGCGTGGAAGCATTGAGCGCAAAGGGGTTGGCACATCATCTGATGGAGCGATTGAATCTGCGTGGTGCGCGGATTCTCGGTGATCCTGATACTAAGGTATCGCGGATTCAAATTCCTTCGCATATTCTCGGCGATGATCGTGCGTTGATTCAGCGTTGTGATCAGGAGGGGATTGATTGCCTGCTTACAATGGAACAGGTGGATTTTACCGTCAGTGAATATATCAGAGACGCAAATCAGTTGGGACAAGGCAAGGTCATTGTTAATGTCGGTCATTTCAATTTAGAGGAGCCGGGGATGAAGTATATGTTAAAGTACATCAATGCGGCCATCGGCGCTGAGCTTCCTGCGCATTTTGTGGCTTCCGGTGATTCTTATCATTATATCACCCGCTAAGGGAGTATTGTACAGATGGTTTAAGATAGTTTTTATGATATGGATGGCGATACTGCCATCTTTTTTTGCATGATGAGGCAGATAGGTGCGAAAAGCCATTCCCCATGATTTTCCAAATATTATTTCCCGCTTTTCCTTTTCATTTCCCATGAAATCCGTTATAATATTATACTGTAACAGTATTTGTAAATCATCGCTGAATGAGGGATCACATGGGGATGGTAAGAAAGGGAGGATGGCGCTGTGCAGTTTCAAAAAGCAGATTTTAACCGTATTTTAGCGACGCATCAAATCACCTTGAGTGATGCACAAGAACGCCAGTTTGCCCTTTATTGTTCGATGCTGCAAGAGTGGAATCAGCGTATGAATCTCACGGCGATTCTCGAGGAGAATGCGATTTATGAAAAGCATTTCCTTGATTCCATATTGCCATTGTTGCAACTTCCTTTGCAGGGTCATTTATGCGATGTGGGATCGGGAGCGGGGTTCCCTTCCTTGCCGATGAAATTGGTCATGCCTTCCTTGAAGGTGACCATCATTGAGCCGATTCAAAAGCGGATCACCTTTCTAAGTGCTTTGTGTGAGGCACTGTCACTGGAGGGAGTCACATTGATTCATGGGCGCAGTGAGGACTTTGCACATAAACAGCGGGAGTGTTTTGATATCGTTACAGCACGCGCTGTGGCACCTTTGCCGATCTTAGCAGAACTCTGCATTCCGCTCGTCAAACAAGGTGGAATCTTTTTAGCGATGAAAGGGGCAAACGGTGAGGCTGAGCATACCCAAGCGGCCGCAGGAATCGCTCGGCTTGGCTGTACTTATCGCACTGCCATGTATCATACCCTCAGTGATGATGCAAAGCGAATTACTTTGGTATATGATAAGGATAAAAAGACACCACTCAAGTATCCTAGACCCTATGCACAAATGAAGAAGCATCCCTTATAGAGGAGGAAGATCTATGCGAGAAAGTAAAATAGTAACGATTGATGAAATCCAGCCCAATCCCTATCAGCCGCGCTTGGAATTTAACGATGATGCGTTGATGGAACTAGCGCAGTCCATTCGTGAAAACGGTCTGATTCAACCGATTAGCGTAAGAGCCTGTGACAGCGGTTATCAAATTGTCGCAGGGGAGCGACGCTATCGGGCAATGAAACTCAATGGCATGGTGGAGGTGCCGGTGCTTGTCATGGATGCCGATGAGTTACAGATGGCAGAGATGGCTTTGGTTGAAAATATTCAGCGGGAGAATCTAAGTGCGATTGAGGAAGCCAAGTCTTATATTGATATTATGAAGTATGCCAATTTGAATCAGTCGCAGCTCGCATTAAAGATTGGCAAGTCACAATCTTCCATTGCAAATAAGATTCGCTTACTGAATTTAGATGATAATATTCAGAATGCGGTGAATGCGAAGTTGATCTCAGAGCGTCATGCGCGGGCGCTTTTGGGTGCGGATGCGCAGAAACAACAGGATTATCTCGATAAAATTTTGAAAAAGGGATTGTCTGTTTCACAGACAGAGCGGATGATCAAGGCCGATCAAAACGAGGGTGAACCAAAGAAAAGATTATTGTTAAAGGGTGTTACCCGCAATATGAAGATCGCATTAAATACGATTCATCAGGCGGTCAAAATGGTGGAGAAAACCGGTGTGGATATACAGATGAAGGAAGCGGAAAGCGATGATGAGGTCATCGTGACCCTGCGCTTTCATAAATAGGAAGGCAAGGTTCAAGCATGGGAAAAATAATCGCAGTTTCCAACCAAAAAGGCGGTGTTGGAAAGACAACGACAGCGATCAATTTAGCGGCCGGTTTAGGTTATTTGGGCAATCGGGTGCTGCTTGTGGATTTTGATCCGCAGGGCAATGCGACACAAGGCGTGGGAGCGAGTGTCAATGGCAATAAGTTATCGGTGTATCATCTGATTATGGAGGATTATCGCGTGGAGGATGTCAGGATGCATTTATCCACTCCGCCCATTGATATTGTGCCTTCCAGCATCAATCTTGCCGGTGCGGATTTACAAATGATTAAGTTTGAAGTGGGAAAAGAGGAATTGTTAAAGCATAAATTGGATTTGATCCGACATGAATATGATTTTATTATCATTGATTGCCCACCCTCTTTGGGCTTGTTGAATACGAATGCTTTGACCGCAGCGGATTCAGTTATGATTCCGGTTCAGTGTGAGTATTATGCACTGGAAGGAGTTACCCAGTTATTATTGACAATTCGTTTGGTTCAGCAGTTATTCAATCGTAATTTAGTGATTGAGGGTGTGGTATTAACCATGTTTGATGCTCGTACCAAACTGAGTGTCGAGGTCCAGCAGGAAGTGCGCACGCATTTTAAGGATAAGGTATATCGCAGTTTTATCCCTCGTAATATTAAACTCTCAGAGGCGCCCTCAAGGGGGATGAGCATCTTTGAGTATGATGTGCGCTGTGAAGGGGCAAAGGCCTATGCGGGGCTTGCCAATGAGGTTGTGAAGAACAACCGCAGACGTTAGGAGGAATGCTGGTGGCAAAAAAGGAAAGTGCGCTGGGCAAGGGCTTAAGCGCTATCTTCGGCGAAAGTATAGATGAGGTATTGGAGGGAATCCAGCAAGGAGCGAACGAGGAGTATCGCACCCAGAAAAGTGAACTGCCGCTGGCGCAGATCAAGCCGAATCCCTATCAGCCTCGTAAGGAGTTTGATGAGGATAAATTACAGGAGTTGGCAGATTCTATTGCCCTGCATGGTGTTTTCACTCCGATTTTGGTGAAACAGGCAGTACAGGGCTATGAGTTGATCAGTGGAGAGCGGCGTTTGCGGGCAAGTAAATTGGCCGGGAAGGAGTATATTCCTGCGATTATCGTGGATTTCGATGATCAGCAGATGATGGAAATTGCGCTGTTGGAGAATGTGCAGCGTGAGGACTTGAATGCGATTGAGGAAGCGTTGGGGTATGAAAAACTGATTCAGCGCTTTGCGTATACACAGGAGGAGTTGGCGCGTCGAGTTGGCAAATCGCGCGAGCATGTGGCGAATTTGTTAAGGTTGTTAAAACTGCCGCCTGCGGTACAAAATTATGTGGTGACAAAGCAACTCAGTATGGGACATGTCAGAGCTTTATTGGCTTTGAAAGATGCTTCACGGATTGAGGAAACGGCACAAGCGGCAATACGCCTTCATTTATCGGTTCGTGCAGTAGAGACGATGGTAAAAAATATCAATGAGCCGAAACAAAAAACGCTCAAGCAGGAACGCAGTGTACAAATGGATGCGATTGAGCATCGTTTACAGGGTAAATTTCAGACAAAAGTTACTGTGGATGATAAGACGATTATCTTTCGTTATCAAGGAACACAGGATTTGAATCGGCTGTTGGAGTTGTTGGATTGCTTGGAGGAAGAATTATAATTGGATTATGTGTTAAGGGTTTCATCTTTGAGGGATGGAATCCTTTTTTGTCGTAAATGGGACTTTGTTTTCATATATTGAAGTAGGTTGGTGATGGTATGAAGCAGGTCCATAAATGGTTTTGTGCGTTTGTGGCAATGGTGGTGTTAGGCAGTGTTTTGGTGCAGGTACAAGCGCAAAGGGAACATAAGCAAGGTGCATTAAGTGGTGTGGTGATAGTGGTGGATCCCGGACATGGTGGGAAGGATGATGGTGCACGAAGTGGCGATGCGAAAGAACAGGAAATCAATTTAGCCATCTCGATGAAGCTGAAATCAGCGTTGGAGGAACAAGGAGCTCAGGTGATTCTAACACGGGATGGTGCTTATGATTTGGCAAGTGATGGTGCACGTAATCGCAAGCGTGAGGATATGGCGCAGCGTGCAGCGATGATCAATGAGGATCGGGTGGATTTGTTTATCAGTGTGCATCTGAATGCGTATCCCAATGTGGCGATTCATGGTGCGCATACGTTTTATCGCAAAGGGGATGAGGCCAGCAAAGCACTTGCCCAACTACTTCAGGAGCGTTTCAATCATTTGACTGAACAAGAGAAAGCGATTAAGAGCGGTGATTATTATATTTTAAATGAAACTGATAAGATCGGGGTATTGGTAGAATGTGGTTTTTTGTCCAATGAGGCAGAGCGCACCAAGTTGATGCAGGAAGATTATCAACAGCGCTTGGCTGACGCTATTTGTGAGGGGATTATGGAGTATTTAGCTGTGTTGGCTTAGGTGATTTTGCATTTTTTAGTGAAGAAAGATTGACAGAAAACAGGTGCTGTGTTATGATTGTGACACAATTAAGGTCATGGAGTTATGGGCTGTTAGCTCAGCTGGGAGAGCACCTGTTTTGCACGCAGGGGGTCAGCGGTTCGATCCCGCTACGGTCCACCATTTATAGATCAATCGAACTGTCCTATTTGACGCAATCAATAGGGCAGTTCTTTCATTTTATAGACGATTTGAACGTCATAATTTATCACCTAAAAACCTTTTATCTACTGGTCTTTGAAAACATACTTTTCATTGAGATTTCATGTTATTTTTCATTAATATAAGAATACATGTAATCGCAATGGATTAGCCACTCTCGCTTGAATACTTTAAGTACATACCCTTCGCAAAGCGTATAGATATTGATAGAAATCTCTGTGCCGATAGAAAAGAATGACAGTTTGCTTAACGCTTACTGGACAGAACTTTATTGATTGATTTGTCAGTATGTTGAAACAGCGATTCGTTAAATATCTTAAACCTGATATCAAAAAGAAGTGAAACTACAATATCTTTGGTTAAAAAGTCATGGATTAGGTTAATCTACGACTTTATTTATACCACATTTAAGCATAAAAATCCAGATATTTTTAAATCGAAGAAGCGCTAGCAAATCTTTTTTTAATAGACTCATGCAACAATAACCATATAGAACTTATTACATTTTCTTTTGCTTTTCCTCTTTCTATGATGTCTAATATAAAAATACACATAGGAAAGAGGTATTTAGTATGGAACAAATCACTTTTAAAGAGTTGACTTATGAGTGGCTGAGTTGCAGGAGGTTGTATATCAAGCACTCGACCTTTGTCAAATATGATGCTGTAATTACAAAGCACATATTTCCTTATTTCAGTGCGATACCGCCAAAAGAAATCAAAAATCAAACGCTGATGTCTTTTTTTGAATTGAAAACACAGCAGCAACTTTCTTACAGTCTGTTATGTTCAATCAAAAATATTCTTGTTTCTATTCTTGAATATGGGATAGAAAATTATTCATTAAGACAAATGAATTTTAAGCAAATTCGCTTTGCTTCAAAAGTAAAGGAAAAAGCGATTCTATCAGGAAGCGATCGAAATAAAATTATACAGTATACAAGAAAAAACGGTAATTCCTTATCACTCGCTATGCTTTTGGCCTTGTACGGGGGACTTCGGCTAGGTGAAATCTGTGCTTTGAAATGGGATGATGTTGATTTTGATAATCAAGTGATCAAGGTTATGGGAACGGCTGTAAGACTGAAGTGCTTTGATACAAAGGATAAGAAAACAGAGTTGATAGTTTTATCGCCAAAATCAAAGGCCTCCTGTCGTGAAGTGCCTTTATCAAGCTTTTTATCCGGTTACTTAAAGAGATGCTTCGATAAAAAGGGGAGATATTTAATTTCCAACAGCGAGAAAATATATGAGCCGCGACGATTGGAACGACAATTCAAAACTTTTTGTACTGATAATAATATCAACTGCACCTTTCACGGTTTAAGACACAGTTTCGCTACTGATTGTGTCAGAAGTAATGTGGAAATAAAGACGTTGAGTGAAATATTGGGCCATTCCAATGTTTCGATTACCTTGAATGTTTATGTTCATACATCATTGGAACAGAAAAAAAGAGAAATAGAGAAACTTGTGACCCCGGATATTATCGTAGATTAACCTAATCTATGATAATTTAGGAGGGTAGCGATGTTCTGGTATGTATTGCATACGAAGCAGGCTGCGAATCAAAAACTGTTGGATGCGATCAATCGCTATAAGGATATGCAAGCTTTTATTCCAATGGTCGAAAAATGGTTTCAAGGCAAGGATATTCGTGAGTATCAACTGAAAAGACTTTATCCTGATTATATATTTATAAAAAGTTCTCTTGATGAGAAATCTCTGGAGGAAAAGTATAAGGCTTTCTTTCAAGCAATTCAGGGAATCGGCGTATTATTGGGCGATTATCATTTCAGTGCTTTAGATCATCAGGAGGAGTATTCACTATCCTTATTGTTTAACCATAGCGGAGTGATACGACATTCCTTGGGCAAGTATGAAAATGAGGAGTTGACAATAACACAAGGGCCGCTTCAGGGGCTGGAAAATCAGATCATAAAAATAGATCGTCATAAACGTACAGCACTGTTAGGCAATACATTTCTCGGACAAAAAATGGTACTGCCGCTTGAGGTAATCAATCGCAAGGGGAGCGTACCATTATGACAATGAAAGTACAAGACGATCTGAAAACAGATAATCTTGAATTGAGAACTGACGGTGATGAAGCGCTTATCAGTGAAATGTTAGGTGTTGCGATTGAGGAACTGAGGGAAATAGGTGCTGAGAGAGAGATTTGGCTGGTGGATGATGGGAAAATCTGCCAAACCTATGAACAGATTTATTCTTACTTAAAGAATAGAGTTTTAAGGCGGTTAGATAAATGAATTATTACGTGCTGCATTGTCAAACATTAAAAAGCGATCGTGTTTGTCAAAGGCTGAACCGGAAATATGGGCTTCAAGCATTCATACCAAAAATGGAAAGTTATCATCGAGTGAGTAATCAAGTAATTGAGAAGACAATGTTTCCCGGATATGTGTTTATAAAAACGGATTTGGATCAGCGAGAGTTTGACGCTTTGTTAGGTGACTTGAACGATGAAAGAAACGGTATTATCAAAGAGTTAAAAAAAAGCGATGTATCTGCTTTAACACAAGATGAAATTGATTTATATCAACGGCTTTGGAATCAAAACGGTATATTGGAAATGAGCGAAGGATACAAGGAAAACGGGAAAACGATTGTAACTAAGGGACCACTGCTATCGTTTCAAAAGGAAATTATCGCAACAGATAAAAGAGATATGGTGGCTGTCTTAAAACTCACATTTCTTGATCGCAATATAAAGGCGGGTATATTATTAAAATAGAGCAGTTAGTTAATGCGTGTGGATTCGCTGCCGTTATCAGACTGCTTGATTATAGTTTCTCTGCTGTAGGAATGGGATTTCTATGGGTAAGGGGGACTATACTTTTTTTGAAAGAAGGGATAAAATGAAGCATAGAACAATACCGTTTTCACTGCCGGATATCGGTGAGAGTGAAAAGCAGGCAGTAACAGAAGCATTATCTTCGGGTTGGATTACTACAGGACCGAGAACGAAGCAGTTTGAAAAAGCAATTTCCGATTATGTCGGTACCAATAAAACCGTTTGTCTCAACAGCGCTACTGCCGCTATGGAATTGACGTTGCGTGTTTTGGGAATCGGTCCCGGTGATGAGGTGATCGTTCCTGCTTATACATATACCGCCTCTTGTTCTGTTATCTGTCATGTCGGCGCAACTCCGATTATGATCGATTCGCAGAAGGACAACGTTGAAATGGATTATGATTCAATGGAAACGGCAATCAATGAGAAAACAAAGGCGATCATTGCGGTCGATGTGGCAGGAATTGTTTGTGATTATGAGCGAATATATGAAGCAGTCAATAGAAAAAGCAACTTGTTTCACGCAGCCAATGATATGCAGAAGGCATTTCAGCGCGTTATCGTAATGTCTGATTGTGCACACGGCTTCGGTGCTGTAAGAAGGGGAAAGCGTGCCGGTACAATCGCTGATTTTACCTGTTATTCCTTTCACGCAGTAAAGAACTTAACAACTGCCGAGGGCGGTGCCGTCACATGGATAGCGCATGAGGGCATAGATGATGAGGCTGTCTACAAACTATATCAATTATTATCCTTGCACGGTCAAAATAAGGACGCTTTAAGTAAAAATAAATCAGGCGGTTGGGAATACGATATCATCGCCCCCTATTATAAATGTAATATGACGGATATTCAGGCAAGTATCGGAATCGCACAACTAGAGCGTTATGAGGAGATGCTGAAGCGGCGCTTTGAAATTATCGCAATGTATAATGAAGCCTTTAGGAACGATCCGATACAATGCTTGAAGCATCAATCGGATATTCATCGCTCCAGCGGTCATTTGTATTTTACAAGGATAAACGGAATGAACGAAGCACAGCGAAATAAATTCATCGAAAGCATGGCAGAAAAGGGAGTATCCTGTAATGTCCATTATAAGCCGCTGCCGATGCTGACAGCGTATAAACACATGTGTTTTGATATCAAGAATTATTCGAATGCGTATCAACTATATGAAAATGAAATCACCTTGCCGCTGTACAGCACTTTGAGTGATGAGGATGTAAAAGCAGTAATACAAGCATATCGGGAATGTTTAGAGGAAGCACGATGCGTTTAAGAGCATGGAATGAACTTCCAGAATGGATGAGGAATGAAGAAGTCAGGAAATATCATGAAATATTAAAACGGAAACGATTCACATTGATGCTGAAGCGTTTTTTTGATGTCGTGATGTCACTGCTTCTGCTGATTCTCTTATCTTGGCTGTTTTTGATTTTGGCGATATGGATCAAGGCAGACAGCAAGGGCACTGTGTTTTATCGTCAAGAGCGGATCACACAATACGGGAAACGGTTCCGCATCTATAAGTTTCGAACAATGGTAAGCGATGCGGATAAAATCGGCGCATTGGTTACGACAGCGAACGATGCGAGAATCACCAAGGTAGGGGCAAAAATCAGAAAATGCCGATTGGATGAAATCCCGCAGTTGATCAATGTATTGAAAGGCGAAATGAGCTTTGTGGGAACAAGACCCGAGGTAGAGAAGTATGTGCGTGAGTACAGTGATGGGATGAAGGCAACGCTGCTGTTGCCGGCTGGGGTTACATCGTTATCAAGTTTGAAATATCGCGATGAGGACGAGATGATAAAACAGGGCATCGATGCAGGAAAGAATGTAGATCAAATATATTCAAAGGAAATTCTACCGAAAAAAATGAAATACAATTTAGTTTATTTATGTGAAGTCGGTATAGTAAAGGATTTGATAATATGTGTGAAAACGATAATATAGAAAAACCGTTGGTATCTATAATAACTCCCTGCTATAACGCTGAAATGTATATTGAGGAAACGATGCAAAGCGTGCTGGCTCAAAACTATGAAAATTGGGAAATGATTATAGTAGATGATATATCAACAGATCGAACCTTTGACATAATAAAAAACTATATGAAAGTAGATAACAGAATCAGGTGCTTTCAACTGAAACAAAAGGGCGGAGCATCAATCGCAAGAAACAAAGGCATTAAGGAATCCAAAGGTAAATACGTAGCCTTTTTGGATGCCGATGATAAATGGAAACCAGATAAGTTGATGAAGCAAGTATTATTCATGGAAACAAATAATTATTTATTTACCTATCATAATTATGAGTTAATAGATGAAAAATCAGTTCCGCTGAACAAATTACGTATGGCCCCCGCTTTAATTACCTATAAAAGAGCCTTGATAGGCTGTTCGATCGGCTGTCTTTCGGCAATGTATAATCAAGCACAAATAGGAAAGATAGAAATCAAGCGTCTTGATAAAAGAAATGATGATGCATTATGGTTCAAAATATTAAAAAAAGCACAAAAAAAA
>JAAWON010000032.1 GCA_022799495.1 Erysipelotrichaceae bacterium
AAGTATACACAGTTAAATACCGAGGGATATGGCGGAATGCTTTGTGCTAGCTGGCTGGATCGACCACTCTCATTGGCAGGGCGTGTACTGGTAAAGGAAAAGGATGGTCTGCGCAGCCATCTTGTTTGTGTGGATCGTGATTTGGTGCTCATTCCCAGTGTGGCGATTCATATGAATCGGGAAGCGAATCAGGGATTTGCTTATAATAAACAAGTGGATATGTTACCACTGTTTGGTGATGGCACATTAGGCAAGGATGCTTATCGTACACTGATTGCACAGGAATTACAGATGGATGTCAAGGATATTTATGGAATGGATATCTTCTTATATCCTCGCTGTACCCCTAGTATATGGGGCATGCATCAAGAGTTTATCTCTGCGCCTTGCATAGATGATTTGGAATGTGCATATACAACCCTGCAAGGCTTTTTAAAGGGATATCATCCGCGTTCCATCAATGTGTTTGCCTGCTTTGACAATGAAGAAGTTGGCTCTACCACAAAACAGGGGGCAGCCTCTACCTTTTTGAAAGACACGCTGTATCGCATTAACGCTGCTTTACAGAAAAGTGATGAGGATTATCGACGGGCGTTATGTAGCAGTTTCATGGTGAGCGCAGATAATGCGCATGCGCTACATCCAAACCATCCCGAAAAAAGTGATGTGGGGAATCGGGTTTATATGAATGAGGGAATTGTGATAAAATCCAACGCGGCACAGAAATATACGAGTGATGCGGTATCAGTTGCTTTATTTCGATCCATATGTGAAAAAGCAAATGTGAATGTACAATTTTTTGCGAATCGCAGTGATATGATGGGCGGAAGTACACTGGGCAATATTGCGCAAACACAGGTCTCCCTACATAGTGTGGATATCGGATTGGCACAATTAGCGATGCATTCCTGTTATGAGAGCGCGGGAGTTCATGATATTCAGGATATGATTCGGGTGATGACGATGTTCTTTAGTGCCCATTTGCATCAAGATGCAAGCGATCACTTCTCCCTGTGTTATCATCAAGCATAAAGTCGGATTGTGCAGAAAACAGGCAAGAAGGATTCAGGAGGAAACAGAAATGATAGAAAAGATAAAAGAAACACAGCGTTATTTATTGGAACAGGGAATTGGAAAAGTAGATTTTGGTTTGATATTAGGATCTGGATTGGGTGATCTGGCGGATCGGATTTGTGAAGCGATCATTGTGGATTATAAAGAGATTCCCCACTTTCCTGTATCGAGTGTGGCCGGCCATGCAGGAAAACTGGTTTATGGCAAATTAGCAGGTAAAAATGTATTGGCTTTACAAGGACGTTTTCATTACTATGAAGGAAATTCCATGGGCTTGTTGACATACCCGATTCGGGTACTAAAAGCACTTGGCGCTCATTCTCTGATTGTCACCAATGCCGCAGGCGGTGTGAATCTTAATTATCATCAAGGTGAATTGATGCTAATCCGTGACCATATCAATTTTATGGGGAATCATCCTTTGATTGGTCCCAATGAGGATGCTTTAGGACCACGCTTTCCCGATATGAGCCATGCTTACGATGAAGCCTACCGAAGCATTGCCAGGCAGAGCGCAGCTGCGCTGAACATCCCGTTACAGGAAGGCGTATATATGGCTTTCAGCGGTCCTTCCTATGAGACTCCGGCAGAGATCGCAATGGCAAGAGTCATGGGCGCGGATGCGGTTGGTATGTCTACTGTTCCCGAGGTCATTGTCGCCAATCATGGTGGACTACGGGTACTTGGCATTTCCTGTATCACCAATTTGGCAGCCGGTATGCAGAAAAGTCTGAACCATGAGGAAGTTGTGGAAACCACTCAACGCGTGAAACAACAATTTGAAGCACTCGTTATGGGGATATTGGCAGCCCTTTAGATAAAGCAGGATGCGTGTGAAAAAGGATCGATCCATCTCGCAAATAAGCGAAAATCGCAGATCCATGGGAATCTAAAGCGTATCTCTACATGAGTATCCTCCTGATCGCACGGTATCTTTATTCTTATATCATCCATCATTAAAAAGGTGACTTACCGTTTGTACTGGGTAAGATGCCTTTTTTTTCTGGACAATATCCTGTACAATGAAAACAGTCATCAGATGGGAGTGAAGCTATGAAGTTAACATTGGAGGAGCGAAGCGATCACAAAGAAATTGAAGTGATTATTCGTTATGGAACAAAAAATCAAGAAGTAGAACGTCTGTATCATGCCATACAGGCTTGTACCATTACTTTGCAGGGAATGAAGGATCGCTGTGCATATCCACTGAGCATTGATCAAATCATTTATATTGATTCCGTGGATGAACACACCTATCTATATTGTAAAGATGCGTTTTATGAATCTCATCAGAAACTCTATGAACTGGAGGCATGTTTGGCTCATACATCCTTTGTGCGTATCGCAAAGGCATGTATCATCAATACCGATTATGTACTGCATGTGAAACCGCTGTTTGATGGGAAATTCATTGCGACATTGAGTAATGGGGAAACCTTGATCATCAATCGTCATTATGTGAAAAACTTTAAGGAGGTACTGGGCTTATGATACGTGAATGGATCAGGAATTGGATGATTGGAACCTTCATCAGTTTTGGCGTTGAGATGCTTGCATTTGTGTTATTGCCCCAGGAATTGGCTCCGGACTTGAATCAAATTACGGTTTTACAGACCTTTGTGATCTGCATGGTTTGTGCAATGGCAGCGATTTTACCCTTTTCCGTAATGGAACATCGCCTGCATGCTTTTCTTGTATCAGCGCTGTTATTGCTTGGGTCATTGTTTGGTGTAGGTGTGATTCTCTTTGAATTGATTCCATTTGAGGGGAGTGTCCTGCTTAGCGTTGCGCTTTGTTGTATCCTGATTTACAGTTTATGTTATTTGATTTTACTGCGTAAGGATGAGCAGGATGCTAAGGCGATCAATCAGCGCTTATTGAAGCGTCGCCAGATGCGGATGGAGCAGAAACAAGAGGAAGCATAAGTAAATTGATCATATCAAGATCATTAAGAATGCAGATAGCAAAAGTATCTGATAGATAAAGGAGGAAGATAGGATGCAGCCGATTTTGGAAGTAAAGGATTTGCAGAAATCATATGGGGACATCGCAGCGGTGAGAGGAATCAGTTTTACCATGAAAGAGGGGTCATTGCTTGCTTTTTTGGGTCCCAATGGTGCCGGTAAAAGCACCTCGATTCATATGATCACCACCTTTTTACAGCCGGATCATGACAGTGTGGTGATCGGCGGTTATCACTTGGGCGAGGAGAATCATCAGATCCGCCATCTGATCGGTACGGTTTTTCAGGAGGGTTGTTTGGATGGGGCATTGAGCATAGAAGAAAATCTGCGGGTGCGCTGTTCTTTATATCAGATGCGGGGAAAAGCGATCCATGAGGCGGTGGAGCGAGTGTGTACTTTATGTGAACTCCATGAATTGCGTAAACGTAAATACGGTGAACTGAGCGGTGGGCAAAAGCGCCGCTGTGATATAGCCCGAGCTTTGGTGCACACGCCGAAATTGCTATTCTTGGATGAGCCTACCACCGGCTTGGATCCCAAAACCCGAGCGATGATTTGGAATGTGATTCGACGCTTACAAAAAGAGGAAGGAATGAGCGTATTTTTAACTACGCACTATATGGAGGAGGCAAAGGATGCGGATGAGGTCATTGTCTTAAAGCAGGGGTTGATTCAGGCCCAAGGTACACCGGCTGATTTGAAGCGCACCTATGCCCAGAATTATCTGCGCTTATATGGTGATCTGCCAAAGATGAGCCATCGTTTGCAGGCGGAAGGTCTGCCTTATCAAAAGATCGGAGAATGTTTGGTATTGACTTTGACTCATACGAAGGATGCTTTGGCAGTATTGGCAAGATGTCAAGACTGTTATGATGATTTTGAAGTGGTGCTGGGAACCATGGATGATGCGTTCTTGGCCATTATTCAAGCGGAGGTGATGGCATGAAAATTTTGATCGCTCGTAACCTGAAATTGTTTTTTAGAGATCATACTGCGGTATTCTTTTCCCTGTTATCGGTATTCATAACAATTGCTTTATATGTCTTGTTTCTGGCTAATTCGTTTATGAGTGAGGATGGCTTGGGCGCTTTGGAAGGAGGGGAGGAAATCATGAAGTTATGGCTGTTGGGGGGACTTATGAGTGTTGGTGCGATTACTACCACGCTGGCCGCCTATGAGACAATGGTATCGGATCGGGTGGAAGGCAAACAAAAGGATTTCTTTGTGTCCGCTATGCCGCGTCATCATTTAGCTGCATCCTATATACTTTCCGCTGTTATGATCGGTTTTGTCATGGTTTCGATCACGTTATTTGGGGCAATCGTTCTGTTTTATGTTCAAGATGGCATTGTACTTGGTTGGGATCAAGTGGTGCTTTCCTTGATCATATCACTGGTCAATGTCAGTGTTTGTGCTGTATTGTTTTTCCCTTTGATTCAAGCACTGAAAACACGGAGTGCATTCTCTAACTTCTCTGTGCTAATGGGAACACTATCCGGCTTTCTGATGGGAGTTTATGTGCCGATCGGTATTTTACCGACCTTTGCGCAGGGTGTGATAAAACTGTTTCCCATTACCCATGGCTGTGCCTTATTACGTTATTTACTTACGCATGATCGTTTACAGGCAGCACTTGGCATGGAGGAAATTGTCAATCAAGTAGAGGAGGAGATGGGGACAATTTTAACGCTTGGTGATCATATGATGAGCAGTCCGGAACATGCGGCGGTATTGATGGGATCGCTCATTGGCTTTGGCTTGTTATCAATATGGTGCTATCGACGGCATAAATAATGGCTGTTTTGAGGTTTGAAACAATCATTCACAAAAACTTTACTAATTTTCCATTGCGATTATGTTCAGATTGCTTTATTATGTAAGTAAAGAAAGGCCCGTTGAATGATTGGCGGATAGGAAAAAAACAATGCGAATCACTTATTTGGAACATTGCGGTTTTATTGTTGAGTTAAACAAGCATACCTTGATTTTTGATCCCAATTCAAAACTTAGTATCACAAATCAGGAGGTACCTCAGTATTTATTTTTATCGCATCAGGATGCGCTTGCGCGAGCACAGATATTACGCCCTTGCCTTCCGCGGGCATGCATGGTTCTCGTCGATGATGCGGCGCAAGGGATAAAGGAAATGAATCCTTGCGTTTGCCTACCGATGCAGGGAGAACAGTTGGTGGATGATATTCGCGTGACCACCTTGTCGGGAACCAAAGGCTGTGCATATTTGCTTGAATTGGAAGGAAAGGTTTTATATCACGGTGGTGGATTGCACTGGTGGCACTGGGAAGAAGAACAGGATGAAGCGACGCAAGCACAAGTGCGTCAGGATTATCTCCATGCGATTTCCGCATTGGCGGGGCGCACAATTGATGTGGCATTTCTGCGCATGGATCCGCGTCAAAATGACCAGTTTTATTATGGAGCACATGCATTGATGGAACGCTGTGATATTCATTCGATCATTCCTATGGGAATGCATGGTGTGTATTCCTTGGTGGAAGAATGCAAAGATTTGGAAGTGATGGCGCCTTATCGGGATCGCATCATTGCGCTTCATCACCCCATCGAGCAGATCATTCTTTAAGCACTTGCATAAGGGATTTGGCAAGAAGGAAGGATGGAACAAAGAAGATATCCAAAAAGGGAAGAACGTGACACTCATTCAGCGTTCTTCTTTTTTTCTTGCGTATGCGCTTGTGGATGGTTTCAGTTGTTTTTCTGCTTGGATTGACTTATAATAAGGGACATGAGAAAGGAAGTGTAACAGATGCGCAAATGTGCATGGAATAGTTATGATGAGGCAAAGCGTAAGGAAGTTTTTGCCTTAGCAGAAGATTATAAGCAGTATATTTCCGTATGTAAAACAGAACGGGAATGTGTCAAGCAGGCGATTGCTTTGGCAAAGGCCAACGGCTATGAGGATTTGGATGAAGTAATCAAATCAGGCAGAACACTGAAAGCACAGGATAAAGTCTATGCCAACAATATGGGCAAGACATTAGCACTGTTCCATATTGGTGATCTGCCCTTGGAACAAGGAATGAATATTTTAGGTGCCCATGTGGATTCTCCGCGTTTGGATGTGAAGCAGGTTCCACTGTATGAGGATGGCGAACTGGCTTTGTTGGATACGCATTATTATGGTGGAATCAAGAAGTATCAGTGGGTGACATTGCCGCTTGCGATTCATGGTGTTATCGCAAAAAAGGATGGCAGTGTGATTGATGTTTGCATCGGTGAAGATGATAATGATCCGGTAGTTGGCATTAGTGATTTGTTAATTCATCTTGCCGCAGACCAAATGACGAAGTCCGCAGCGAAGGTGATTGAGGGAGAAGATCTGAATGTGACCGTCGGCTCCATTCCTTTGCAGGATAGCGAAAAAGAGGCGGTAAAGGCGAATGTATTACAACTGTTAAAAGAGCGCTATGATATGGAGGAGGATGATTTCCTCTCCTGTGAGTTAGAAGTGGTTCCAGCCGGAAAAGCAAGAGATTACGGTTTGGATCGCAGTATGGTGATGGGATATGGCCATGATGATCGCATTTGTGCCTATACTTCTTTGCGGGCACAGTTGGCTGCGCAACAGGTACAGCGTACTGCGGTTTGCCTATTGGTGGATAAAGAGGAAGTCGGCAGTATCGGCGCAACCGGCATGCAGTCCAAATTCTTTGAAAATACGGTGGCAGAGGTTTTAGATCGCATGGGAGAGTACAGTGAATTGAAAGTGCGTCGTGCGCTTAAAAACAGTAAGATGCTCTCTAGTGATGTATCTGCGGCTTTTGATCCCAATTATGCGAGTGTTATGGAGAAAAACAATGCGGCCTTTTTCGGTAAAGGAATCGTCTTTAATAAATACACCGGTTCTCGTGGCAAGGGCGGTTGTAATGATGCGAATGCCGAATATATGGCACAACTGCGGGCGATTATGGAACAAGAAGGCGTATTCTTCCAAACTGCGGAGTTGGGCAAAGTAGATGTCGGCGGCGGTGGTACCATCGCGTATATCTTGGCACAATATGACATGGATGTGATTGACAGCGGTATTGCCCTGCATAACATGCATGCGCCATGGGAGATCGCTTCTAAGGCTGATATTTATGAGGCAATGAAAGCGTATCAGGCATTCCTGACTTTTGCCAAATAAGAATATCACAATGAAAAGATAAGCAGTGAGGCATCGAAATGTTGCGCACTGCTTTTTCTTTGCACAACCGACAAAGAAAAGCGATAATCATATGGGGATAATGGTTGTTTCTTTAGCTAAGGAACATAGATGAAACGCAAAAAAAAGGCAGCCCTTTCGTTCTAGGATGCCTGATTTCATAAGTACGATATACGTATGATTAAGCAGATTCTTTTACTTGCGCTTGTAGTTTTTCGATGCCGATTTGAATGCGCCGCAAGGTTTCTTCTTTTCCGAGGATATGCGCCAGTTCAATCGCTCCGCCCGGGGTGAATTGTTTACCGCTGAGCGCTGTGCGTACCGGCCATAATACTTGGCCGTTTTTCATGTTCAACTGTTGTGGCAGGGCCAATAAAACGCTATGCACTGCTTCCTCACTCTGCCAGTCGTTCAGTTCGTTCAATGCCTGCTCACTGGCAATCAATGAACGCAAAGCAATTTCATAGGTTGTTTTCATTTTCTTATGCAGATACAGCTCAATGTCATATTCCGGCAATGCATCAATAAAATCAATCATCTCCGGAATTTGACTCAATACTTCTACACGCTGTTGGAGAATTTTAGATACGCTCATGAGATCCACGTCGCAATGGATTGCGTCTTGATAATAAGGCAAGGCCAATGCATGAAATTGTTCCAATGGCATGGAGCGCAGATACATTCCATTCATCCATGTCAGTTTATGAATATCGAAAATAGCCGGTGATTTTGAAATGCGTTTGATATCAAATACTTGAATCAATTCCGCTAAGGTATAAATCTCCTGCTCGCTATCCGGTGCCCATCCCAAAAGTGCAATGTAATTCAAGATCGCTTCCGGCAGATAACCTTTCGCAACCAAATCCTGAAAGGATGCATCACCATTGCGTTTACTGAGTTTTTGATGTTCATCCTTCATCACCGGAGGCACATGAACATAGGTGGGGATTTCCCATCCATAAGCCTGATAAATCAAGTTGTATTTCGGCGTAGAACTCAAATACTCATTGCCTCGTACCACATGCGTAATTCCCATGGTATGATCATCAATGATATTCGCAAAGTTATAGGTAGGGAAGCCATCGCTTTTTAACAGCACGGATTCATCCAAGACGCTATTATCCACTCCAATGCGGCCATAGACTTCATCATCGAAGTAAGTGACACCCTCATGCGCAATACTTTGTCTTACTACGTATTTTTCACCGTTGGCAATACGCGCTCTTGCTTCACTTAAGGGAATGTGCTTACAGGGATCATCGTATTGAAATGGTTTATTGATCAGTTCGCATTCTTTACGTTGTTGTTCCACTGCTTCCTCGCTACAGAAACAATAATGCGCACCACCCAGTTCCACAAGGCGATCTGCGTATTCTTTGTACATACCCAAGCGTTCTGATTGAATATAAGGACCATATGCACCACCGATATCCGGTCCTTCATCATGTTTCAATCCAACATTGGCTAAGGTATTATAGATGATATCCACTGCCCCCTCTACTTGCCGTTCTTGATCGGTGTCCTCAATCCTTAGTAGGAAGTCACCACCCTCATGCTTAGCAATCAAATATTCAAACAGCGCTGTCCGTAAATTTCCGATATGCATATAGCCGGTAGGACTTGGCGCAAACCTCGTTCTGACTTTATTCATCTTCATCGTTTCCTTTCTTGTGATCATCATATTTTTTCGCATGTATATCATACCGTAAAGTCCTTTTAAGTGCAATGTACTAAGGACAAATTTTTCCAAAATTGCGATTATTTGCTTGACAAAGGCACATAATACCTTTAGAATAATAGCGTTGTCAATATTGGGGTATAGCCAAGCGGTAAGGCACCAGACTCTGAATCTGGCATTTCCTTGGTTCGAATCCAAGTACCCCAGCCATATAGACTAGAAAGCCTTTGAATAAAGGCTTTTTTTGTTTTAAAAAAGAGTGAGAATGTAATATATGTTTGTATGGCACAGCACTACTTCTGTGTGTGAAAGCGGTGATGGCGGAATACATAGAAAAGGAAACAGCCGGATTTTTAAAGTGTCAGAAAATGCAATTAGGATTGTGCTTTTCAACTATTGAGAAAAGTCTGAATTTGACGGAAGAGAAAGAAAATAGATAAAATTCCAAGCAAAAAATGTGTAAATCAAGAAATTGCTCCTTACGTTAAGTTCGTAAATCAAAGACAACACAGAACTTAGGAACATTCTAATAAATTATAAAATCAAGTTCAGTAGGAAAAGGAAAAGCGAAAAAGGCATGGCTTTTTTGATTCATTTGCGCTACAATAGTTCCGTTGAAAAGGAGATCACACGATGAATGAAATTCAGAAGCGTTTAGCTGCGCTGCGCAAGGAAATGGCAGTGCGAAATATGGATGTATATATGATACCGACCGCCGATTTTCATGAGACGGAATATGTGCAGTCTCATTTTATGGCACGCGCATGGATGAGCAATTTCAGCGGATCTGCGGGTACCTTGGTGGTATGTCGTGATTGTGCTGGATTATGGACAGATGGCCGTTATTTTATCCAAGCAGCCAATGAATTAAAGGATACGGGAATTGATTTGATGAAAATGGGGGAAGAGGGAACACCGCCGATGGCGCAATATATCTATGATCATGTGGAGGAAGGTCATGCGATTGGTTTTGATGGCCGTGTGGTAAATAGTAAATTGGCGGAAGCGTTGGCTCATAAAGTAAAAGATAAGCAGGTAAAGGTTTTATGTGATGAGGATTTAATCGGGGCGATCTGGACAAATCGTCCTGCCTTGCCGAAGGAACAAGCGTTTCTTTTGGATATTGCTTATTGTGGGAAAAGCAGTGCAGATAAGCTTGCGCAGGTGCGCGCTTGGATGAAGGAGCAGGCAGTAGATGTGCATATCGTTACTGCCTTAGATGATATTGCGTGGTATTTGAATATGCGTGGCAATGATATCCCTTGCTACCCGGTCGTATTATCATTTCTGATCATTGAACACGATCAAGTTCGTTTGTTTGTGGATGAGGATAAATTGGATGAAACACTACGAGCTCAATTTGCGCAGGATGGTGTAACAATCTGTTCCTATGATGCGGTATATAAAGCTGCCGCAGAATTGAAACAGGATGCTGTGATCGCATTGGATAAAGGGATTGTGAATTATCGCTTGTTAAATGCTTTGCCACAGGGCGTTGAAATTAAGGATCGTAAGAATCCCAGCCAGTTGTGGAAGGCGATCAAAAACGAGACGGAATTGGAAAACAATCGCCGTGCTCATATCAAAGATGGGATTGCGATTACCAAATTTATGTATTGGCTGAAAACAAATATCAAGAACCATACAATCAGTGAGGCAAGCGCCGCAGCCCGCTTAGAACAATTCCGTCGAGAACAGGAACATTTTATTGAAATCAGTTTTGATACGATTGCGGCATATCAGGCCAATGCGGCGATGATGCATTATCATGGTGACGAAGAACATTGTGCGATGCTACAACCCAAAGGCTTTTTGTTGGTGGACAGCGGTGGTCAGTATTTAGAAGGAACGACTGATATTACCAGAACCTTTGTGTTAGGGGAAATCAGTGATCAGATGCGCCATCATTTTACAGCGGTATTACGTGGGATGATCAATTTATCCAGAGCGAAGTTTCTCTATGGATGCAGTGGGATCAATCTGGATATCCTTGCTCGTCAGCCATTATGGAGTGAAGATCTAGATTATAAATGCGGAACCGGCCATGGGGTAGGATTCCTCCTGAATGTACATGAGGGGCCGAATGGATTTCGTTGGAAGATTGTACCGGAGCGCCGCGATAGTGAGACGTTAGAAGAAGGCATGGTAACCACAGTGGAACCCGGTGTCTATTTGGAAAATGAGTATGGTATCCGTCATGAAAATGAATTGATTTGTCGCAAAGGAATAAAAAATGAATACGGTCAGTTTATGGAATTTGAAACCATTACGTTTGCGCCGATTGATTTGGATGGTATTGATGCCACAATGTTGAGTGATGAGGAAAAAACTTGGTTGAATGGTTATCATCAAGCGGTTTATGATAAGATTGCGCCTTTCCTCAATGAACAGGAGAAGGCTTGGTTAAAGGAATATACCAGAGCGATTTAGTGATATTTCATAGGATATTCTTTTATGAGGTGAATGCTTTGTGCTTTCACTTCTTTTTTATGCTATTGATGTCATTTAGTCTATGAACAATCGTTTTGTAGGTAAGTAGGAGAACCATAGGAAATCTTTTTGATTAAAATGTAAGAACAGTTTCCTGTATCTATCATCCTAATTTTTTCTTAATCCCTCTCATCTACCAAGCTCTCTTGCATATCCATGCCAATCCAATGCCTGCCGCTACATCTTGTACCTATTATCATAATACATGTATGGATCCAATAGGAAATCAAATAAATTAGCACTTATATCTTGACAGTGCTAAGCGAATGGTTTATACTTTTAGCAGACTTACTAAAAGAGTGCTAACGGAGGTATCATATGAGCAGAAAAAAACAATTTAAAGCAGAATCAAAACGTTTGTTGGATCTTATGATCAATTCCATTTATACGCATAAGGAGATTTTCTTACGTGAATTGATTTCCAACGCGAGTGATGCGATTGATAAGTTATATTATCGTGCTTTAAGCGAGAATTTACAGGATGTAAATCGTGAGGATTTGAAGATTGAAATCGCTTTGGATAAAGACAACCGTACGATTACGATCAGTGATAATGGTATCGGTATGAGCAAAGAGGAATTAGAGGAAAACTTAGGCACGATTGCCAAGAGCGGTTCTCTGGCATTTAAGGAAAAACTGGCGCAAACAGAAGGAAGCAGTGAGGATGATGTGGATATCATCGGCCAATTTGGTGTGGGATTCTATTCTGCTTTCATGATTGCCAATCGGGTGGATGTGACCAGCCGTCAGTATGGCACTGAACTCGCACATCGCTGGAGCTCCAATGCGAGTGATGGATATACGATTGATGAAGTCACAAAGGATACGCATGGTACGCAGATTGTATTGTATGTAAAAGAAAACAGTGAGGATGAGGATTACGATACGTATCTGAGCCAGTATGAAATTGAGGGATTGATTAAAAAGTATTCCGATTATATTCGCTATCCGATTCAAATGGAGGTAGAGGTTTCCAAACCGATCGAAACAGCAAAGGAAACTTCGGATCATGAGGAGGAAGTAAAAGACGTTGAATATGAGAATGTTCAGGAAATCAAAACGCTCAATTCAATGATTCCGCTGTGGAAGCGTCCGAAAAAAGAGATTACCAAAGAGGAGTATGAACAATTCTATCGTGATAAGTTTGATGATTTCAATGCGCCGCAGAAGGTGATTCATACAAGTGTAGAAGGCAATGTCAGTTTTGATGCATTGTTGTTTATTCCTAGTAAAGCACCGTATAATTATTATTCACAGGATTATGAAAAGGGTTTACAGTTATATAGCCGTGGTGTCTTTATTATGGATAAGGCATCCGATTTAATTCCTGAATATTTTCGTTTTGTCAAAGGATTGGTGGATTCTCAGGATCTCAGTTTGAATATTTCTAGGGAAATGCTGCAGCATGATCGTCAATTAAAGGTGATTGCATCACGTATCGAGAAGAAGATTAAGAGTGAATTGGTACTGATGTTAAACAATGAGCGTGAGGAATATGAAAAATTCTGGCAGAATTTTGGCTTACAGATTAAATTCGGTGTTTATAACAACTATGGCATGGACAAGGAGAAATTGCAAGACCTGTTGCTGTTCTATTCTTCACGTGAACAAAAATTGGTGACCTTGGATGAATATGTCAATCGCATGGAGGAAGGACAGGAGTCCATTTACTTCATGTCAGGTGACAGCGTTGAGAAGATTGATAAATTGCCGCAATGTGCACTGGTAAAAGAAAAGGGATATGAGATTTTATATTTGGTGGATAATGTGGATGAATTTGTGATGCAGACACTGAATACTTATAAGGAAAAGAAATTCAAGAACATTTCCCAAGGTGATTTGGACTTGGCCAGTGAAGAAGAAAAACAGGCGTTGCAGGAGCAGCAGGAGAATCATAAAGAATTGTTGGAGAGTTTAAAAGAAGCGCTTGGCGATCAAGTGAAGGAAGTGAAATTGTCAGCACGTTTGGTGGATGATCCGGTGTGTCTTTCCACTGAGGAGGGATTATCCTTTGAAATGGAAAAAGTGCTTGCGGCAATGCCGGAGGGCAATCCTTACGGCATGAAAGCACCGCGTATTTTGGAAATCAATCCGAAGCATGCAATCTTTGAGGCTTTATGTAAAATCCATGAACAAGACAGTGAGGCTGTAAAGGATTATGCGGATTTACTGTTCCAGCAGGCATTGTTAATCGAGGGATTTGTGATTGATGATCCAATGGCCTTCTCGCGTAAAATTTGTGACTTTATGGTGAAGGCCGCAAAGGCTTAAACAACCGTAGATCATTTTGCTTTCGCTTATATATGAAACGGCGATTGAATGGAAGAAGAAGCATCATAGTTCGATATTTAAGTATTGCTTTAAGATAGCGGTGTCCTTATCTAGGCATCGCTGTTTTTTCATGGTTGATTTGTCCTTATAGAGGGGCAGGAAGGCACAGGCATTTCCCTAAGTGATGAAGTATGGTATAATCCCGTCTTTAACACCTGAATAAACTAAAACAGCTTAAAGTCCTTAAATAAAGGACATAGCGCAGATTCACTAATTTTCCATGTGTTAAACGCCCGACTGGGACGCTTTTTCTTTATAGGAAGATTCAGAAAATTTATAAATGGTTCTAACAAAGAATCGCTGGTAATGATTACCGTTCCATGGTATATTATTATCGTAAGTAGCGATGTCGGTGTCGCATGAAAAACAATATTCCTTTCCACCCGTCGGGGATCGAAGAAAGGGGTGTGTTTTATGATTGATGTAATTGACTTAATGAAGCAATTCATTGGTTTAATGAAAATATGCCTGTATTTCTTAATCATCTCTAAGATAAAGGAAATATTGGATTTGATCATAAAAAAATAACCGCCCCCAAATTCTCTTCCACGGAGAAGGGCGGTTATTCCCAAGACACCAGCATTGCTGCTTACACTTATATTATACTCATAGATCTAAGAAATACAAGTGTTTTTAGCAAATTGGGCAGGGCATTATCCTGCTTTTTTTTTGTAACGCCCCGGTTACTAGAATGTTTTTTTCTATATAATAGATACGATAGACTTAAATGAAAATATAATTATTATTATCGTTGTATGGTATAGTTGAAAGCAACCGTGCTTGCTGAACAATGAAACCATCCTTTTTGTAACTTCCGGGTAGAAAGGAGTGGAGATTATAGTTCATCTTATTTGCGATGAAAACCTTAAGTTTAATAAAATAAATAGCCGCCCTCTGTATCCGTTCCAGAGGATAGGGCGATTATCGGTTCACCAGCATGGCTGCTTACGCCTACAGTATACACTGATTAAGTAAGCATACACAAGTATTACTTCATAAAACAGATGGACAGGCAGGCATTATGCATTTCCCTAAGTGATGAAGTATGGTATAATAAAAATGTTTAAGGCGAAACAGATTTGCGCTTGAAACAGCAGTAACGCCAAGCGTTTCATGAATGAAATGGCTATCGCATATACTACAAAAAAGGAGAACGCAAATGGCAAAAAAACAAACAACGACGACAGCGAAGCCAACTAAGGTTTCTGCGCAAAAGACAAAAACAGCGAAACGTGAGACATTGGACGCTACGGCGCCATTGACAATGAAACAGGATGAAAAGCCAGCGACAAAAAAAGTAGCGGCGCAACAAGGGCAAAAGAAAAGCGATACACGAAAGGCATGTGCTTCTAAGCAAACTTGTGCAAAAACGACAAAATCCTCGGTGAAAAAGGAAACTGTGGCAAAGGATACACAAGCGGCGCCAAGCAATCAGGCAGTGACATTGACGACAGAACAGCCATCTGTTTCAAAGGTTACAGCGAAAAAAGCAGCGAGCGCAAAGAAAACGACAAAGGCGACAGCGAAACAAAGCATTGCTAAATCAAGTGCTAAGGCAAGTAAGACGAAGGTAAGTAAGAGCAAGAAAGCAGATAGCGAGTCTAAAACAACGATCACAAAACAAGCAAAAATGGCTGCTTATGAAGCGTTATCATTAGAGGAATGCATTGCGCTCATGCATCAGATGAATGTGACTTATTCGTATGAAGATTACTATCACATGTTAATGGAGGAAGGTGATCTAAAACAGTTAGCCGCCAAAATTGATGCGGATCATCAAGTATCTGCTTTAAAAAGCACTTATGCCAAGGATGGCTGTGATGCGGATTTAATTTTAGTTACGATTAAAAAGGTAGCGGATACAATGGATGTCAAAGTTGCCGATTATAAACAATTAAAACAGGATGTTGCGAAATCCGTTGCCTTTACAATGGGAGAAAGTGATGAGGAGAATGCGGCTGCATATTTAGATGAGTTTAAGGTGGCAGAGAAATTGTTAATGATCGGCCAACGTAAGGAGATGGATCAGACAACCGCCCTTTCCGCCTTGATTGATGCGGATACGGTGACATTCTTTCACCATTTCTTTGATTTTGCTTATGCTTTACTGCCTCATTGGCAATACAGCGATGTGAAGTTCTATGAGGATTTTGCGTATGCGATTTTATCACAGTACAACGATCTATTTGAACAGGACCAGATGCGCATTCAAATGGATGTGGCAGATTTGTATATCGCTCATGGCGATTATGCACATGGTGATGAATTGTATCATTATATTCTGCGGGATAATCAGATTAAGGATTATATCTATTATCGTTATGCGGCAGTTTATCAGTCCATTGATTATAATAAGGCAAAAGCGATCGCATATAGTTCCCGTCAATATATTGATGAGCGTTATACGTACTATGCGCAGATTCAGGCAATCATTGATCAGGAATAGGATCAATGATATAGAAGCAGTACATTGGGAGGAAAACGGTATGAAATCATGCCGTTTTTTTGTATTTGATAGGTAGTGGTGGTTTGAGGTAGGGCAAGGGAATGGTAGAAAGAGAATGGCGCAAAAAAAGAGCCAAAGCTCTTTAGTTGGTAAGAAAATCCAAAATATCCCAACCGGTGTCTGTCTCCCTGCGATATAACTCGGTATAGCCGCATTGCGTACAGGATACAGTCACAAACTTTTTGTTTTGGACATCAAATATCTTGGCAAAGTTGCCGCCGGTTGCTTGAAACTGATCTGTTTCATACTTTCGATTGCCACATTTAGGGCAGATATAGGGTTGTTTTTCCATTGTGTATCCTCCTTTGATTACAGTATAGCACAATTTTAAGCGCATTGCATCGCTGAGTATAGCACAATTTTAAGCGCATTGCATCGCTGAGCGACAGGGTGTATAGGAGCGTGTTGCGATGGGAAAAGGCGGTTCAAGGAAAAAAGTATAAATTTCTTGTTTTTATGATATACTCTTTGCGTGGTTTGGTATATAATAAGGTCAATTCATACAAGGGATAGAAAAGAGGCGGATTTCGTGAATATATTGTTGATCTGTTCGGCAGGAATGTCAACCAATATGTTGATGAAGAACATGAAGAAAGCGGCTGAGGCAAAACATTTACAGGCGCATATCTGGGCTGTGGGAGAGGGACTAGCACAGGAGAATGTTCCCAAAGCGGATATCATTTTGTTGGGACCGCAGGTACGTTATTTGAAGAAGCGTGTAGAGGAAATGGCACAGGGTAAGCCGGTGATGGAAATTGATATGGTAAGCTTTGGACGTTTGGATGGGGCAAAGGTCTTGCAGGATGCATTGATGTATTTATGCATCAGAAAATAGTGAAAAAGATAGTGTTGAGCAGCGCTGGATTGAATTTGATGTTGCGAAAGAAAACCAATGATTGAAAATGGGGAGTCATGTTTCATTCATTGGTTTTTGTTTGATTTTCTTTTTTTATTTGCCTATATAGGTAAAGCGAGGCACACGGCCATTTTCACTCTCTACTTCTTCACAAAACATAGCGAGCGGGCGTACCCATACACTGCCTTCCCCATATAACTGGCGATATACAACCATAGGCGCTAAGTTTTCACTATCATAGGCAAGATAAAGCAAAGCATATTCTTTGCCTTTGAAATGACGATATTTTCCTAATGGGATGGTGGGTAAAGGTGGTTTTTCATTTTGCTTTGGCGCTTGGATGTGTGTTTCCTTTGCTTCTTCTCTTGGCTTGTGCTCCTCCACCATATTTTGTACAGCACTTGGCTCTGTATGCATCAGTATGGTACTTTCATGTGGCTGTAATGTGATTGTGATGCCATGTGCATCTTGTAAGTGCGTATGATGAAGTAAATCAATCGCACAAGTCTCATTTTCTATTTTTAATGTGCAGGGCTTTGCGGCGATGTTAAACGCGATATAACAAAGCTCCTGTTCATCGCTGCGCGCAAAGATAAATTGCTCATTGCGTACCAAGATCGCTTCATATCTACCCTTGCGCAAGGCGCAGTGTGTATGACGCAACGCACCTAATTGACAGATGTGGCGATATAGTGGATGCGTGGGATCTTGATCGGATAAGAAGAAGGTGGGGCGCAGGTTTGCGTCACTGCCATTTTGTTTTGTACCATGGATGCCATATTCACTACCATAATAGATGCTGGGAATACCGGGCATGGTATAAAGCAGCGTATAAATCAAAGGAAGATCTTCCTCGTGCTCCAGCAGCGATGCCAAACGATTGACATCATGATTATCCGCAAAATTATAGAGATGCAGCGATTCATAGATGCCGCCCTTGCCAAATTGACGATGTAAGGAATGAGCAATCTCAAAATAATTCTTTGTGTTATGGGCAGAGTAGAGGCCCTTGTAACACTCATAATTGGTCACAGAATCCAATAAATCCGGATTTGCCCATAGGCTGTAATTACCGTGAATGATTTCACCCATTAGCCAAAAATGTGGATTTTTTCCTTTTGTAAAATCATGTAGCGTTTTGAAAAAGGAACGTTCGATCCGATTTGCCGCATCAAGACGAAGTCCGTCAATATGAAATTCATCCATCCATAAGCCGACACTGTCTAACAGATAAGATACCACTTCAGGATTGTGCAGATTTAATTTGACAAGGTTATAATGTCCTTCCCATGCTTCATAGGAGAATGGATCTCCATAAGGAGAGGTGTTCGTAAAATTGACATTCGCAAACCAATCCTTGTATGGCGAATTTTCTTTGTGCTCTAAAAGATCACGGAAAGCCCAAAATTCTCTGCCTACATGATGAAACACTCCATCCAGTATAATACGGATTCCTGCCTCATGTAGAAGTTCACATACCTGTTTGAAATCCTCATTGGTACCAAGGCGATGGTCTAAACAGCGATAATCGCTTGTATCATAGCCATGTTCATAAGAGGCAAAGATGGGGCCTAAGTAGAGTGCATTCACATGCATTTCCTGAAAATGTGGGAGCCAATCAACCAATGCGCGAATACGATGCTTTGTTTCATGTTCTTCATGCGCAAAACGCGGCGCACCGAAACAGCCCAGTGGATAGATATGATAAAAGATAGCGTCCTTAATCCATTCTTGATTCATTGTTCATCACCTTTCTTAGTATACCATGTTTTATGGGAAAGTGACAGTTTGAAACAACAGATGCGCAACCAATTGCGTATCAATGGAATGGAAGGGCAAGCATTGAGGATTAGGAGTAAATAGAATGAGGATCGATTCTTTTATAATATAATCAAAATATGTGATAGTGGATACGTATAAAAAGGCTTGTGTAGTCATAAAACACAAATTTTTTTATTTTTTTATGTGTTTTTCGATGAAACAGCGCACGATGCTGGAATAAGCGGTGTCTATTATATGGTGGGTAGACCGTTTCTTTAATTTTTAGTTTAATATGTAAAATAAATTATAATCTATTGAATAATAATTGATGATATGCAATAATTTTTATATAAATGCAAAAAAGGAGAGAAAATATGAAAAGGGATGATTTGCCGCGGTTGATTGAGGCGATACAAGGGGGCAATAATGAGGCATTTGCGCAGCTTTACCATGAGTTTCATTTGGCGTTCTTTTATATGGCTTACAAATTGACCAACAATGAGGCAGATGCCCATGATGCGGTACAGGATACTTTTATCAATATTCGCAAGCATATTGGTGATTTGAAAAATCCCAATGTGGCGATTGTGTGGATGAAACGTATTTTGTTCAATCGCTGTAAAAATATGTTTCGCAAACAACGCGATATTTATGTGGAGGAAAGCGTTCTGTCGGCAATGGAGGTTGCGGATGAGCGTGAAGAGGCCATGCCCTATGAAATGATGCGGCGTCAAAGTGAGCGAGAGGTTGTATTGCGGCTATTGGCAAGGATCCCTTATTTATACCGAGAACCATTGATTTTGAAATATTATGATGATGCGAAAATGAGTGAGATTGCACGTGTGCTGGAGATACCGGAGGGTACGGTGAAAAGTCGATTGAGAACCGGCAAAAAATTGTTAAGAGAACAAATTGCGATTTATGAACGGGATACCCAGGAGCGAGTTTCTTTTCATGTGTTTCCGCTTGGATGGTGCCTGTATTTCTGTCTGCATAAAGAAGCTGCACAGTTTATTGGTAAGCAACCACACTATCAAGCATATGTTTCCAATCATTTCTTTCCTATAGTTTTGGGAGGGATGGTGTCGTTGTGTGTAGTAGTTGCAGGGGCTGCTTGGGGACAGGAGATGCAAAATCGCGCAAAGATGCAAGAAAGCATCCATCACTTAACAGGAGTAAGTGATCAATCCGCTTATTTTTATCTGCGCAGGAAAGCACATTGCGTGAAGGATTTGAATGTATTGACAGCGGAGGAATTGCTTGCCTTGCGCCCTTATGTGGAGCAGTTAAAGACGAGCAATGGCCCTTTTTATGCATTGTTGGAGCGAGAGGGTTGGGTTGTCGTATTTGAGGATTTAATCAAGTAATTATAATTTTTATATTTTTTCAAAAGGAGCGCACGTTTTGATCTAGCCGGGTGTCTAATGAGTGCATCAATGAGAACTTTGATCTTTTATAATGCGTTATCAGCACACAGTGCTGGGACGTAAGGGAAGGAGAATAGAAGATGTGGAAAAGATGTTTGATTATGGCTGTGGCTCTTGTTGCAGCAGTGACGAGTGGATATGCGTATTATGTGAATCAACTACATGCGATACCTTATAATGGAGCGAAAGAATATACGGCCGTAGAACCATCTGAACGTACACAATCTCCATCTTTTTTAATCGGTGGGATAGAGTGGGCGATCGTCGCTGTAGATTCCAATAAGGGAACGGGACTGATATCACCGTATTCGGTTGGAGTTGGTTCCTTATGTCCTTCTTATAATAAAAACAATAATTCTGTATCGAGAAGTAATGCGGAAGCATGTATCGCAGAAGCCTCGGCTCATTACAGCGGCCCAACATCCGGGGATGATATGGCATATATGATTCTATCTTTGAATCAAGGAAATGCGCAATTGAATCAACTTCAAATGCCGACACTTTCTCAATATGACCAGTACAGTAAAATTGATCCTGATTTTTTTGTTAATACGCCCCATACATGGTTGGATGATAGGGGACCAAATGGTGAAGGGCTCTTGTATACGACAATAAATATGAGTTCAAGATTAACTAGATATATGCCAGGTACGTACGATCATTTGTGGCTGGTACCGAATCAAACGATGGTTGTGACCTTTACAACCTATGCGGAGATAACTTTGCCCCAAAAAGGAATCATAAAAGCGATCTCAAGCAGTTTAACAAATGTAAGTAAATCCTATACGGATAGGTGGAATGAAAAAGATGCGATCATTTCTAACATTGATACCACAAGTGGTGAAGGCCCATATAACTTCTATGTATATGATACGGATGCGAGTGGTAACGGCAATTATAAAAATGCATCGCAATATTTTGAACTGACCAATACGGATTCTACAAATGGGAAAACAGATATCAAGTTAAAAGATAAACTTCCGGTTGGTGATTATTATTTCAAAGTTAAGGTTGTCGATGAAAGCATGAATAATCGCTTATATTATGATCCGGGACAGTTTGAAAATGATCCATATCGCAGTAAAGAAACCGATGTCATGCATGTTACAATCACAAAAGTGAATCCCACGATAGCGTTTGATATCCCAACACAAACCAAAAAGTCAATGACTGATGCTGCCACAAGTTGGAATGAAACGGCTACTGCAACT
>JAAWON010000033.1 GCA_022799495.1 Erysipelotrichaceae bacterium
TTTTAAAAAGTGGCGATTATCGCAGGTTTTTCATTTCATCTCCAACTCACGCCAAATCTATTGTATTCCTACTCTATTTAACATATCATAAAGGCGTGGAAATGGTGGCCATCAAATCCCTTTGTAAAGAAAAGGAGAAAACAACATGAAAAAATTAGTCATTTCCGCATTGTGTGGTTTATGCTTATTTGGTGCATTCGCTTGCGTGTCTTCTCAGCCTGCTGAAGGTGGAGAAGTGGCAATTTCAAGAGTTTGCATTGCAACAACTTCTTAAAAACTGTTTTGCTTGTTGAGTTTAGTTATGATATATTACTATTCCTTGTGGGATATTAATATATAATGGGGGAGCCAGGGGAAACATGAGATGTAAAATTTGTCTTGATTATATGGCAAAGAAGCATACAGGTCGAGAGATATCGCTTAACTGATTTGCATATTGGATGGGCACATTACAACCTATTGTCATCCAAATCTTGATTTTGTATGCTTCGCATCTTATGTGGCTGGTAAAATAGTGCATCGATACACGAAAAAAACGGTTCGGCGATTCGAGCCGTTTTACTGTTAAATAAAGGCTTAGTTATGCGGTATTTTGCATGTTTTACCCTTGATTTTGAATTGCGTACGTTTTTAAAAAGTGGCGATTATCGCAGGTTTTTCATTTCATCTCCAACTCGCACAAAACCTATTGCCTTTCTTTAAGAAATGATTTATTATAATGGTGTGGAAACTTCTCTATTTCCACATTATGCGTTATTGTTACTTGATGGATGAGCTGTCTCAATAGTGGGAAGATGATTGAGCGCTTGATTGTGCATATAGAGAAAGACACCAAGAGACAAGACGCATAAAAGCGACTCGCGGGGAGATTTATGATTCCTTGTGGGGAGAATATGGGTGAATATAAGGTGCAACGAGTATTCTAAGCTGCTCGCATATGAGGTTTCGATGTGTTTCGTAAAATACTTTCAATTTGCCTTTCATGGAAGTAGGTGGGAATGTATCACTGATTTACCTAGCAATTTCACCACCGGACACAGCGAACCTCACACCTTATTATTGTAGATCTGAATGGTAAATACTTTTGGTATATGATTTACCCTTTGTATAAAATATGTGAGGTAGTTGGGAATATGACTCTCACAAAAATGTTATATTGGCAGAAATCCTTGTGGTTTTCTGCCTTTTCTTTTATAATTATACGTGGTGAAGTACATGAAAACATATCGTATCGCGACACATGAGGATGGCACACAAGTCTGTGTGAGCGATATTCATAAAGTATTGCTCATGATGATGAAAGACTTCGATGCGTTGTTGCGTAAGCATGATATCCCTTACTGGCTGGTAGGAGGAAGTGCTTTGGGAGCGGTACGCCATGGTGGTTTTATTCCATGGGATGATGATATGGATATTGGTATGCTGCGCAAAGATTACGAGCGCTTTCTGCAATGTGCGCTAAGTGATTTAGATGATAAATATGTGTTTCAATGCTTCGAGATGGATGATCGTTTTAATGTCTGTGTACCGGCAAAACTCGTGTTAAAAGGTACTCATATCAAAGAATACAATACTTTATTAAAAAACAAATGTCCCTATGGGGATGGATTGTTCATTGATGTGTTTGTGTTAGATGAGATGAGCGATCATTACGCAAAAGATTTGCCGCGGCGTCTATGGAGTACCTTCTTGATGGCACAGATTGTATTACTTGAAAATTTGCATATCAACCCACGGCGCCTGAAACGACATTATGTGAATTTCGCAAAGCGTTATGGAACAAAATATCAAGGGAGTGGAATCATCGGCTTTGCGCTTACCTGGTGCTTTAACTCTATGCTGCATCCGGTGCGTTATCCGCTTCATACAGTTTTTCCACTACAATATGTACCATTTGAAGATACCATATTACCTATTCCCAAAGATCCGCACCCGATGCTGAACGTAGAAGTATCACCGAATCATATGAGCTTACCCCCGTTGGAAGAACAGCGCCCCAAGCATATCAAGGATGCTTATTTGTAATGATTTGGCAAACAAAAAAAACGCTTCTTATGAAATAAGTTTAAAAGAACCAAAACCTAATAAAGTGCCCCT
The DNA here is from genome assembly GCA_022799495.1 of Erysipelotrichaceae bacterium. Lineage (GTDB taxonomy): Bacteria > Bacillota_I > Bacilli_A > Erysipelotrichales > Erysipelotrichaceae > C-19. The sequence goes on from JAAWON010000033.1 coordinate 2,098, forward strand.
AGATAGTAAGCGCACATAATATATCATTTCCTATCACATTCTAAAGGAAAGGAGGCATCCTCATGGCCTATGTCCCACCGAAGAAACAAAACCACACCAAACAACTCGTGATCATCGCCTTGGTGCTACTCATTGCGGCGGGTGCCACATGGGGATATCAAATTTGGCATACGAAGCAGCCAGATGCATGGCAGCCAATGACAATTTGCGGGTTCAGTGAAGAAAAAACAAAGGAACGCTTACAGGGTATCACGACTGAAACATACACAATTCGTGATTATCAGTTTTATGGCGAAAGTTTAAATGTTTTCGCCAACCCTTATGCGTTGGAAAACACAGATGATATTAAAAGAAAAAGTATTACAATGCATAATTTATGCACGGATGAAAAAATTACATATACTATGGAAGAGAGTGCTGATCGCCAGATTGATTTGGTTGAACCACAGCCCGGTTTTTACGCGCTTACTGTTCATGATGAACAGAAGGAAAAACAACTGGTTTATGAGGGAACACTGCACAGTGAGCCCTTTTATACGCTCAGAAGAAATGGACGGGTAAAAAGGGTGACATTGATCGCAGATCGTGAGATCGTTGAACCTGCCTTGACGTCCAATCCATTATTTTTGCAAATTGATGATGCCCCGGCACCGGAGGAGATCGCAGATGTATTTATTGATCCTTATGGAGATCGCATGATCAACGGTGTTCTTCAGCCAAGCGGCAGCGCGAATGGTTTACAGGAAACAAAAGAAATGCAAGAGGCCGCAGAACAACTGAAAAAAGAATTAGAAGGTTACGGCCTTCGTGTTGTTCTGGCAAAAGATGAGGCAGACGCAGTGCTTGGCTATTATGGTGAAAATGGCATTATGAAAAAGGCATACGATTCTCATGCCAAATATTATATTGAATTAGGGATGAACGCGTCTAGTGAAATTCGTTATTCCGGCGCAGAGATCTATTACTCCAATTATAGTTCCGCCACATTGGCTAATACACTAATGTATCATTTAAAACGCGAAACTTCAATTACTCCAAGTAATATGTACCAATGGGAGGAGCACAGTGAGGGAGTAAGTTCTGCTCGTTTGGCAACTGGCAAAGAAGGAACTTATTTATACGATGCGATGCCCTCTTTGCGTGAAAGTGGTGGACGGATTAGTGGGGCTGCGCGCATATCCACTGACGCTCAGGAAAATGATGAGATGATCCAAACGCGAAACAGTGGTATGCAGGCGTTGTCTGTTAATTTTATTTATCTAACAAATCAGGGGGATGCACAAATCTGGAAACAAGAAAAAACAAAAATTATCGAAGTGCTGGCTACGGCATTTGTGGAGGCAATTCATGTAAAGGAATCATGATGTAAGCATCTTTTTATATGCGAAACATGGATACGAATATAGAAGTATCATATTTATGCTTTAGTGGTTTTTTACAAGCAAGATAAGATTCGATCCTAATACAATTAACAGAAAGGAATTTGCAACAAATATATAAACTTATGCATCATCAAGTAACTATCACCTGAATAAAAACGTATGCATTGCTGTAAGTTCACAAAACATATCTATATATGCCAATTATAGCATATTCCAAAATGATATTATATGATTCGTTTTTTTTCTTTGAATATTACCATTCACCTGAATGACCTAGACAGTAAATAAGTATACGTGTGGCTTTTACACCCAAACAAGTCAAACAAATATCATGCCTATGGCCAATCTTGCGACAAAGCATACCTTTGTATCGCCATACACTGAAATACTACATAAAGGTATTACGACATCATAATCATATATAATGATTGAAAACACAAAAACAAATAGCATAACGCTATCAGAAAGGATGATACCCATGCGCTATCAGATTAACAAGGGCGCAAAGCATTACGGTGGAAATACCGTATTTGAGAATATTCAATTTGAAATCAAAGACAATGAAAAAATCGCAATCATCGGGCGAAATGGCTGCGGTAAAACCACATTACTTAAAATTATGGCCGGTATCGAGGAGTTAGACGCCGGTACGATCCATAAAGAGAATAAAACGATCATCGGATATTTGGCACAAACAACTTTTGCGGATGAGACGCGTACCCTACGAGAGGAATTGGAAGAAGTTTTCGCAAGGTTTGCGGATATGCAGCGGCGCATGGATGAGATGACTGCGCAGATGCAACAGGATCATAGCGAGGAGTTATTACAAAAATATGCGGATTTAGCACAAGCATTTGAAACGGCCGGCGGTTATCGTTATGAAGCGGAAATGATGAGTGTACTTACCAAATTTCATTTCAATGAGCAGGACTTAGATCGCACAATCCAAACATTCAGCGGCGGTCAAAAAACCCGCTTGGCCTTTGTCAAACTGCTGTTGTCTAAACCTGATATTCTGTTGTTGGATGAACCCACCAATCACTTGGATTTGGATACGATTGAATGGTTGGAAGGTTATGTGAAACGCTATGAAAAAGCAGTGGTGTTGGTTTCTCATGATCGCATGTTCTTAGATGATGTGGTAGATGTGGTATATGAATTGGAGTATGGTGTAATGCGTCGCTATCCGGGAAACTATACGAATTACCAAGCGGTAAAAAAATCCGATATGGAACGGCAAAAAAGTGCGTATGTCCGCCAACAAAAAGATATTGAACGGTTGGAGGCGCTGATCGAGAAATTTCGTTATAAGAAAAGCAAGGCAGCGTTTGCCCAATCAAAGATTAAATATTTGGAACGGATGGAACGAATTGAAAATCCAAAAAGTGATGAGCGTACCTTTCATGCACGTTTTGTGCCACGGATCAAAGGCGGTAAGCGTGTACTGGAGGTTCATGATCTTACGATCGGTTATGATCAACCACTCTGTAGTGTAAACTTAGAGATTATGCAGGGGGCGAAGATTGCGGTTCTAGGTCCCAATGGTAAAGGAAAATCCACATTTGTAAAAACATTGATGCGACAAGTGGATCCATTATCGGGTAGTTTTCTTTTAGGGCATCAAATCGAAATCGGTTATTTCGATCAAGAATTGGCGCAATTCAACTCTCAAAAGACGGTTTTAGAAGAAGTATGGGATAGTTATGATATGATGACACGCAGTGAAGTTCAAACAATCCTAGGTAATTTTCTATTCCATGGAGAGGATGTGTTTAAAACAGTCGATTGCTTGTCCGGCGGTGAAAAAGTGCGTCTTTCCTTTGTTAAATTAGTATTGGCACAACCCAATTTCCTCATTCTGGATGAGCCGACCAATCATTTGGATCTGCTAGGAAAAGAGGCATTGGAAGAGTCTTTGCACGGTTATGAGGGAACCATGCTGTTTGTTTCTCACGATCGCTATTTCATTTCAAAACTGGCAAATGCCATATTGGTAATTGATGATGGAAAAGCAACCTATTATCCGCTGACTTATCAAGAATACTGTGAAAAAATAAAGAATCAGAGCGAGGATGTGCATGATAAAAAACGAAGTGTAGCCAATCAACGAACAAGTGATATGATGCATTTGGATCAAGTCCACGCAAAGTCGCAATCATCCGCAGTTACTTCGACAACGATGAAAAAGGGGCATCGCAGTGTGAATTACGGTAAGGAAATCAAAAAGTTAGAAGCTCAGATTGCCGCAAAAGAAGAGACATTGGAAGAGTTGCGACAGTTACGCTTTGATCCTGCCTACTATCATGATTATCGTAAAATGAATGAATTGGATGAACAAATAGATGAAATGCACAATGAAATCGAGCATCTCATGGCGAAGTGGGAAACATACAGTGAGTGGATCAATTAAGGGATTGGTTGTGTAGAGAATTCGCACAATTTGAATCCATGAGATCGTTAGAATAAGCATACAGAATAGTGATATGAATAATGATATAAGGTTCTTTGCTTTGATTGAGCAGAGAACTTTTGTTGTGTGGTTTTCTATGATTGATATGCATAATCCTTTTCCATTTCGTACACGCTAAGTATGGTGATAAGATGAAACATCATGAGGATAAGGTAAAAACCTATACGCAGTTGCTTTGGGAATTGGATCATCGTCTAAGGGTCAAAGAAAACTTTGATATTATCCGGCGGGATCTGTTTGTGCAGGATACCTGCTTATCCTTTTATTGTGTAGATGGTTATGTCAAGGATGAGGTACTGGAAAAGATGATGGAGTTTATGTTAAAGGCAGATCTTCGCTCCATGCGTCAATCCGGTAGTTTACAGGATATCAGTAATCAGTTGATTTCCTATGTGGAGGCAGATATTCAAAGTGATGTAGCGCAAATGGTCACTGCGGTATTATCGGGTACGATTCTGTTGGTGATTGAGGGATTTCAAAGTGCCATTTTAATTGATGCACGAACCTATCCAACGCGTGGGATGCAGGAGCCGGAGGATGATCGTGTACTGCGAGGTAGTCGTGATGGCTTTGTGGAGACGTTGGTCTTTAATACAGCTTTAATACGGAGGCGGATTCGTGATCCCCGCCTGCACATGGAATATACAAGCGTTGGTGATTTATCTAAAACAGATCTTGTTCTTTGTTATATGGAGGAAAAGGTGGATATGGATATGCTGGTGAGAATCCGTGATATCATACGCTCCATCCATGTCGATGCGCTGACAATGGCACAGGAATCACTGGCAGAGGCATTAGTCAGTGGAAAATGGTATTCCCCCTTTCCAAAGGTTCGCTATACGGAACGTCCTGATACGGCAGTTTCCAATATATTGGAGGGTAAGATCATCTTGATTATTGACAATTCACCCTCAGTGCTCATCCTTCCTACATACTTTTTCGATTTTGTACAAGAGGCGCAGGATTATTATCTTCCCCCCATTACCGGGTCCTATTTGCGCTGTATTCGTATCGCTGTCTTTTTTGCGACCTTGTTCATCACACCTGTGTGGTTTTATCTTGTCAAAAACCCCGACCTGACTCCTGAATGGCTGCGCTTTGCGATGATTGAAGATAATGGGAATTTGCCTTTTATCGTGCAGTTATTACTGCTTGAGTTTGGTATTGACGCCTTGAAATTGGCTTCTCTCAATACGCCTAGTTCACTGAATAGTTCATTTAGTATCATCGGTGCGCTGATTCTCGGTGATTTTGCGGTGGAGGCCGGATGGTTTGCGCCGGAAATCATTCTCTATATGGCATTTGTGGCACTTGCGAATTTCACCCAGCCCAGTTATGAACTTGGTTATGCGGTAAAATTCACGCGGGTGATGTTGCTGATCTTAACCGCATGGATGCCTCGTTATGGATTTTGGTTTGGGATTGCTTTACTGTGCTTGATTCTATACAATGGTAAAACGGTAAGCAAACAAAGCTATCTATACCCGTTGATCCCCTTTAACTGGTCCGATTTTAAGATGATTTTCAAACGCAAAAAACTTCACAATCTACCGCCTTCTACCCGTTCTAAATAGGGACGACTACTGCTTTTAGGAAATTGTTTCCCATTCATAAAGCACAATCAAATCGTATGTTCGTTATTTTTCGTTTTAACACACACATTCTTATTTTCGATTATTTCATGAGGATTCTTCTTGTTTTATGTTATAATGGCACTAACAGAAAGCAGGGATTCTATGAGAAAACAACTCATACATATTGAGTATTTATGTATTTTAAACTTGATCGCATTGCCCTTTTTCATTATGCTTGTCCATCGCGGGAGTATGATGATATGGCCATTGTTTATATTCTTAGATGGAGCGAAATTACTGCTAAGAGTAGAGGAGCGAAGTGCTTTTGCTTTATTGCGTGATCCGCAGTTAAAGGCAGAAACCATTCGCATTAAGATCTATCTGGCGGCGATTTTGGCTTTTTACCTATGTATGCCTTTTGTCAGTGAATTGTGGCTGTTGGTGGTTATGTTGCTAAACAATGTGCTCTCTGTCGGACTCAGTTATTGTTTTCAACGCTATATTTATCATGACGAGGAGTAATGGATGTGTAAAAGAGCACTTCGCTATGAAATCAAAAAGGATAGGAAGCAGGCAGGTAGAACATCTCCAGTCTGCTTTTTATACCGTATTTTAGCTTTACCATATAGTGAATCACTCCTGTTTCTCGCTTCTTTTTCAGCCTTGCACATGTGTGCGCCTTTTGCTCAACCTAGGCCATTCTCTACATAGGAAAACCCATTCAGGAATATTCAACTCCATACTTTAAAAAAACACCACAATGTGTTAAAATAACTTTGTAATGTGAACGAGGAGGAATAGACACATGGCGAATTGTTTAGTAGCACAATCCGGTGGCCCGACAACAGTGATCAATGCATCATTGGCAGGTGTTGTCAGAGCGAACCAGTTAAATCCTGTTTATGATCATGTATATGGTGGATTAAACGGAATTGAAGGTATTTTGCAGGATCGTCTGTATGACTTGACGAATATGAGTGAAATGGAGAATAAACTGCTGCGTCAGACTCCGTCTTCTGCGCTTGGAAGTTGCCGTTATAAATTAAAACGCAATGATGAAACAGACTATCGCAGATTGGTTGAAATCATGGATAAGCACGATATTGAAATCTTATTCTACATCGGTGGTAATGATTCCATGGATACAGTGGATGCATTGAGCCAGTGGGCAAAGGCCAACAATATCGCAAAGCGTTTTGTCGGTATCCCTAAAACAGTGGATAATGACTTGATGGTAACGGATCATTGCCCGGGTTTTGCGTCCGGAGCGAAGTTTGCCAATGAGGTTGTGAATGCGACTTGGTTGGACTACAATGTCTATACGCGTGAGGAAGTATTTATTTTGGAGACAATGGGCAGAGATGCCGGATGGCTGGCAGGATCTACCGTTGTGAGCGGTCGTGTTGATCTGGTTGTATTGCCGGAAGTTGATTTCAATAAAGCGCAATTCTTAGCACAGGTAAAGAAATGCATGGATGAAAAGGGCAAATGCTATATTGTCACAAGTGAAGGTGCTCACTATGCGGATGGTACTTACATTTCTGCCGGTGAGGCTAAAAATGACGGTTTCGGTCACGCTATCTTAGGCGGTGCCGGTGAAACTTTAAAGAACATGATTTTAGAGGCAGGCATTGCACCACGTGCTAAAGTTCAGGATTTGAGTACAGCGGCTCGTTCCTCTAACTTTGCACAATCTTTGGTAGATGTGACAGAGGCCTTTGAATTGGGTATGTCTGCGCACAGCCGTAGTGCCAATGGAACATTTACCGGCGAAGTAGTTGCGGTACAACGTGAGTATATTGATGGTAAATACAATGCGAAATTCATCAGCGGACCCGCAGAGAATTTTGCGAATCATGTAAAACACGTGCCGACAGAATGGATTTTACCGGATTATCAGGGATTAACACAGGAGTTCTATGATTACATTACACCGTTAATTCAGGGTGAACCGGCGCTTATTATGGAGAATGGTATTCCTAAGACAGTGAAACCGTTCAATATGCGCTAAACAAGCGGATATATCTTTGTGAGTTTTCTTCATTTGAATATGTGAATTAACGAAAGCCGTGGATCGAGTGATGTGGGTGTTTGCCCAATCAAGATCAGCGGCTTTTTTGTGTGGTGGGATGCGGGATGAGTGGATCTAAACGACGATATTGAAATGAAGTGGAAGAAATGTATTGGCTTTTTCACGGAGTAAGTGTTATTGGTTCAGGTGATTGGATTGAAAATGCTTGTATTAAAATCAATTATAGGGATTCTCATTATTTTATTCATTCACATCATTATCTCATTGGTTATTATGTGAAATTGTGTGAAAATCTGTATGTTTCTTTTTTTGCGTGAATAATATAGTAAGAACAGCGAAAAAGATATAATACCTATCGGTATGAGCGCTCACATGACAGGCAATGGACTTGTCTTTCTTTATCAAGACCGGCGTTCATCGAATCGCTGTTTGCTTAAATCGTATGATTTCATAAAGGAAAGAAATGGCGGAGGGGAAAATGAATCATCCATTAGCGAAACTGAGCGATCAACAGAAGGAACAATTATGTATGCATTTGGGCAAGATGTATCGCAAAGGCAGATTTCAAGTAACGATTGATTTGCGTGGGTTGGTACAGGATGCCATCATGGATCAAAACGACGTTGATATCGCATCACGATTGCGTTTGATTTTACTTCGCTTGGATCAGCGCTATGCGATCATTCTACTCAATGATTTTTTTGAGATTAAGGAACAAGATTGGTGGAAAGCATATTTCAACCAAACCGCCTATGATCACTATAAACGCTTGGCTGTGACGGCCTTATTGAATGAACTGTATACAGAAACTGTTTAAATGCTCACAAATCCCTGTCATCATCTTTGGGAAAATGTGAAAAGGGGTGGAATTTTAATCGCTAAAATGTTATCATTGATAGGTAAAGGGCAAGATTGAAAGCGCTATGATAAGGCAATCTTGCTTAAAGTGCCTATTTGATATACAAGGAGGAACAGGTTATGTTAAAAGGTATTGCGGCATCTTCCGGCGTTGCGATTGCGAAGGTTTATAAGCTGGAACAGCCGAAAGTTGAAATCGTTAAAAAGGACGCAGATCCTGCGGCTGAGGTTGCGAAATTCAATGCGGCATTGGAAAAGACAAAGACGGATATCGAGGGAATCAAGGAGATTGCCTCCAAACGATTGAGCGAAGAAGAATTGGCTGTGTTTGATGCGCATCTGATGATGGCAGGTGATCCGGAGTTAGCTGGACAGATCATCAATATGATTGAGAGTGAAAAGGTGAATGCAGAATATGCGACGCAGTGTGTCGCAGATCAGATGATCATGATTTTCGAGTCTATGGACAATGATTATATGCGTGAGCGTGCGGCGGATGTAAAGGATGTTACCTTCCGTTTGAAATGCAACCTATTGGGATTGATGATTCCAAACTTGAGTTTGATCAATGAGGACAGTGTAGTTGTTGCGTATGACTTGACGCCGAGTGACACAGCTCAGTTGAATACCTTTGCGAAAGGCTTTGCGACTGCGATCGGTGGAAGGACTTCCCATTCGGCAATTATGGCACGTTCTTTGGAGATTCCGGCTGTTGTTGGATGCAGCGGTATTTTAGAGGAAGCCAACCATGGCGATCTGTTGATTTTGGACGCATTAGAGGGTGAAGTTATCCTGAATCCAAGTGATGCGCAGGTTGCCGAATATGAAGCAAAGGCAAAGGCTTATCAGGAAGAAAAAGAAGCACTGAAAGTATTGAAGAGTGCAAAGTCTGTTTCTACGGATGGACATCAGGTGGAATTGGCCGGAAACATCGGCGGCGTAAAGGATGTAGAAGGCGTTTTGAATAACGGCGGTGAAGGTGTTGGCTTGTTCCGTACAGAGTTCTTATATATGAATGCCGATCATTTCCCCACTGAAGAAGAGCAGTTTGAAGCTTACAAAGAAGTGCTGACGAACATGGGCGGCCGCAAGGTAGTGGTACGTACATTGGATATCGGCGGTGATAAAAAACTGTCCTATTTCCAGTTCCCGGAAGAAATGAATCCATTCTTGGGATATCGTGCCATTCGTCTCTGCTTGGATCGTACTGATATTTTCCGTACCCAACTGCGTGCACTGATTCGTGCATCGGTATATGGAAAATTGTGCATCATGTTCCCGATGATCGCAACCGTAAAAGAGTTCCGTGATGCGAAAGCAATCTTCAACGAGGAAAAGGCGAACTTAATCCAAGAGGGTGTCAAGGTCGCAGATAATATTGAAGTCGGTATGATGGTTGAAATTCCGGCGGCCGCAGTCAATGCGGACAACTTTGCGAAAGAGGCAGACTTCTTCTCCATCGGTACCAATGATCTGATTCAATATTCGATGGCAGCCGATCGCATGAGTGAGCATGTATCCTACCTCTATCAGCCATATAATCCATCAATTCTACGCTTGGTTAAAGCGACGATTGACGGTGCGCATAAGGAAGGGAAATGGGCCGGAATGTGTGGAGAAATGGCCGGTGAGCCTTATGCAGTTCCACTATTGTTAGGCTTAGGATTGGATGAGTTCTCCATGAGCGCAACCTCTATTCTAAAGGCGCGCAAGATGGTGACAAGTTTAAGTAAGGCAGAATGTGAAACTTTGGCAGCGGAGGCATTGGCGATGTCCACTGCGGAAGAAGTATTGGACTTAGTAAAAAACAAAGTCGCTTAAAAACGTAACTAACAAACAGGAAAGAAATGCATCATCGCTATAAAGTGCATTTCTTTTTTTCATCGCCACATCACAACCAAACACAACACGCAATGCCCTTGCAAGACCATAACCCATCTCTACCTAAGAAAACATAAAAACTTTCAAGCATTCTACGTTTTGTGGTATACTTAACGTGCATAAAATGAAAAAAGGGGTGTGCACATGAAACTGATAGAAGGAGATAAACGCATTGAGATTACGATCGACTCCTATGAATTTCCTTATGATGAACATGGCTTCTATGAAGATAATAACTGGCTGAATGTGGCAGTGGAATGGGAAGATGAGGTATTGCAGGAAAATGCTGTATCACCTTGTTTGTTAAGTGATGAATTAGAACAACTCTATCAAGGATTAGGTAACGCATTGTTAGGGAAAGATTATGAAGCATCCTTTATCGAACCGGATTTAACCCTATGTGCAAAGTGGGAGAAACAAGAACTGCATATGCATATCAGTTATGCCAAAAAAGGCAGAAGCCGCTTCTATATTGATGCGGTGATAACCTTGGCACAATTGGATGAGATGATCAGCGATCTTCATGCACAATACTGCCGTTTTCCTAAGCGTGCGCAAGTGCGGATGAATTGATATAAAGAGCGAATGAGGTGATACAATGACCAAACAAAATGTACTTTTAGTGACCGGTATGTCAGGAGCGGGCAAGACAACGACAATGGGCATATTAGAAGATATGGGCTATCACTGTATTGATCAGTTTCCGGTTCAACTATTATCCAGTTTATCAGAAATTATCAATACGGATCCCGATCCCCGCTACGTGAATTTGGCGCTGGCCACGACCGCAATGGATTATCCTAAGTTTTTGAATACCTTTGCGAATATCGGCGTTAATGTTCGAGTCATCTTTTTAGACGCAAGTGATGAGAAATTGCTTTTGCGTTATAAATTTACGCGCCGTCATCATCCAATGTTGATGCTTCAAAAAGCGAATACATTGGAAGAAGCCATTGAAATGGAACGCGATATGTTTGAAAACTTAAATCGTGAATCTATTATGCACATTGATACAACGCAGTTGTCTCATGCCAATCTCAAGGCAACGCTGATGGAGAAACTGGAATTGAATTCTGCTCAAATCTTTTCGGTTTCCTTTGTATCCTTTGGCTATAAATACGGTGTTCCTTTAGATGCCGATTTAATCTTCGATATGCGTTTTTTACCAAATCCGTTTTATGTGGATGAACTCAAGGATTTAACCGGAGATGACAGCGCAGTGTATGAATATGTGATTGAGAAAGCAGAAACAAAGGAACTATTAAAGCACATTACCCAATATTTGGATTTTTGTTTCAGTGCTTATGCGAAAGAAAATAAAAATCATCTGACGGTAGGAATTGGCTGTACCGGAGGTAAGCATCGCTCTGTTTCTGTGGCAAATTGGCTCTATACGCACTATCAAGAGAAATATCACTGTTTCAAATCGCATCGCGATAAGAAAGAGAGATAGAGGCAATGAAGAATGTAGTAGCGATTGGTGGTGGACATGGACTTTCGCTCATTGTGCGTGGATTGAAGCAGTTAGCGAATATCAATCTGTCTGCGATTGTAACCGTGGCGGATGATGGGGGCAGCACCGGTCGCTTGCGGGCACGCTATCAAATTCCGGCAATGGGCGATGTGCGCAATGTGCTATGTGCGATGGCAGAGAGCGAAAGCCTTTTAACAACCCTGATGAATTATCGCTTTGAAGGGGAAGAAGGAGATGTGGGCGGTCATAATTTAGGCAATCTATTACTGACGGCACTGACGCAGAACACCGGTAGTTTTATTGAAGCGATTCAATCGTTTTCCAAAGTCATGAATGTGAAAGGTGATATCATTCCCAGCAGCACGGAAGTCATTACTTTGTTTGCGGTGATGGAGGATGGTACAATTGTGCGCGGTGAAAGCAATATTCCCAATTTTGATAACCGCATCAGTCGGGTCTTTTATCAAAGCAATGTGCAAGCAAGCGCACAGGCACTTGCGGCCATTCATCAGGCCGATGTGATTGTATATGGAATCGGTTCCCTGTATACGAGTATCATTCCTAATTTGATTATCGAAGGACTGCGTAAGGAACTGGAACAATCCAGCGCTCAGAAAATTTATATCTGTAATGCGATGACCCAACCCGGTGAAACGGATGGTTATGCGATGGAGGATCATGTGCAGGCATTGATTGATCATACAGGACCTTATGCGGTGGATACGGTTGTTTGCCATAACAATATTATCAATGAACAACTGATACTGAAATATCAGGATATGGGGGCAAGTGAAGTGCACATTCGCGAAAGGGATCATTCATACGAGGTATTGAAATATGATATTTTGACCTTTGAAAATGAGTTGGTTCGCCATGATGCCAATAAGGTACGCATGGTGATGGAAGAATTGATCAATCGGCGGTGTGGCTTATGAGTTTTACAACCGAAGTGAAGGCAGAAATCGCTGCCAATGAGCTCCACGCCTGTTGTGGGAGAGCGCAGCTTTCGGCATTGATTCAGATGTGCGCAAGTCTGAGCTTTACCGCAGCGGGTATGGCGCTTGAAATTAAAAGTGAGAATGCGAATACGGCGAAGCGGATCTTAAAACTATTAAAAGAACATTATCAAGTATCTTCACAGCTCTGCGTGCTGCGTAAAATGAAATTGAAAAAGAATAACATCTATGTATTGCGGGTCAATTCACAGGTAACGCATATTTTAAATGATTTACAGATTATGGATGAAGAGGGATTGCGGCCGCATCCCAAGGCGGATTTGGTCGCAAAGGAATGTTGTGCCCGTGCTTATTTGGCCGGCGCATTTCTGGCCTCGGGCAGTATTAACAGCCCACAGACGGTAAACTATCATTTGGAAATGAGTGCCAATTCCAAAGAACAGGCAGATTTTCTCATTCAATTGATGAAACGCTTTGCGATTATCGCTAAGTATATTAAACGCCGCAAGCAGGATGTCATCTATGTTAAGGCAAGTGATAAGATTTCTGATTTTTTGCGCTGTATCGGTGCGAATGAAGCTTTGTTTACCTTTGAGGATAGTCGCATTCAGCGTGATTTCATGAATTCATTAACACGCTTGGATAATTGTGAACTGGCGAATGAGATGAAGACGATTAGCGCCGGGAAAAAGCAGTTGGAGGATATTGCATGGCTAGAGACCTATCAAGGGTTGGATACGCTAAGTGGCAAATTGCAGTCAGTGGCGTATTTACGCAAACAATATCCGGAGGCCAGTTTAAATGAATTGTGTGAAATTTATGCAAATGAATATCATGAAACCATCTCTAAATCAGGTATGAAACATCGCTTGGCTAAACTTAAGGAGTTGGCAAATCAATATCGCAATGAATAAAAAAGGGAAAAGCGCACAGACTGTAAAATGGTGATAACAATGAATTTAGTATGGACCATATTGCTTGCGCTTTTTCCTTATCTTCATGCCCAGCGTTACGGTGTGAGTTATGTTAGTTGTGAACCGCAACGCATCATTGTGGAAGACAGTAAGGAGCGTTTTGAAATTACGCTGTTTAATTTGAAAATTCATGAGGAAGCAGGGTGGGAAAAAGTATGTCATATGATGGAAAATGCGGAAGTATTGGAACTGGAGGTAGATCCATCTGCACAGGTGAGCGAACCTTTGCCGGTGTATTTGTTTGCGGATGGCGAGTTGATTCAAAAAACATTGGTGCGCGAAAACCATGCTTATACGTTGATTCATAACCCGGAGTATCTATATGAGGAAGAACTTTTGGCGTTGGAAGAAAGTACAACCACGATGGCGATTAAAGAAGCAGTGAATGAGACTAACAGTGGACAGTCCAATGGGTGGTTGTTTCTGCTGTTTATCTTTGCTTCTTGGGTGATTACGATTTTATTGGCAATTGTGGATTATAAGCAAAAACATTCCACAATCCATAAACCATCATAAGCAAAACCATTCGGTTGACTATCATGTATGGAAAAGCAAGGATAAAAGCAGATGTATGATGAAAGCGATTGCCATGTACAAAAGAAAACGGTACAGCCATAAGGCCATACCGCGTATAAAGCGTACAGGGAATTCTTCTTCCCCCTATGCGCTTTTTTTATTCAAGCGTGTGCGATTGAATTACCAGCATCTGCGGCAGCAGTGAATGTTGCGTAAATACTGGATGGCAGCGCGATCCTCGCATTGACGACGAGTTAAAATACGCTGATTGATACGTGCGGCCTGTGCAAATGCGACGTCACCGAAGCCACAGCCAAAGCAATCATTGTCGCATCCGCAGCCATTGCGGAAACCATAATCATAATTCGTGGAATTGCAGCGACTCTGAGAGCTGCACCCGCATCCGTTGTAGTTGTGATTACACATAATTGTATCTCCTTTCCTCGGCTTTACCTCAGCCTCACTTTACAATATGTTTTATGTCGTTGTTGATACAGGTAAAATGCCCTTTATCATTAACTTTACCTATTTATACTTTAAAAGAAAATCCTAAAGTAGGCAATCGACGAAAAATAATTGTAAAAAGCCTACTATTACAAGGATACAAGTAGGCTTTCTGTATAAATATGTGGGAAGATAAAAAAAAACGATGCGCTTTTGTTATCTATATCGCATCAAAATACCATTTTATATCGCTATAATCTCATTGATTATAAAACAATTATGACTGTAAAAAGGTTTCCAGCAACAATAACAAAAAATGACGCTGTGTCTCATTCATCTGGCGAAAACAGGTGATCAAGCGCAGTTCTGCCGGTGTCATTGTAAAATCATTTTGTGGTGCTTCATAGCCTTGCAACTCATAAATATCCAACCCTAAAACCTTGCATAACTGTTTTTGATGACGAGGTTTGGGATGTCGTTTATCATTGCACCATTGAGAAATTGTCGAAGGGGATACCTGCAACTGCTCAGCCAACTCAATCTGTGACATATGATGTTCAATCAGCGCATCCAAGATACGCTCACCGATGGTGATTTCAACATGTGCTTGCTTTACATTTTTTCTCATTTTGTTAAGTTCCTTTTCCGATGATATTATAATGCGGAAAGGCTTAATCCACGGATATTTTCACATTTTGAAATTAAAAGTGTACAAAAGTAATTTTATGTGATATGATAAGGTGGCCGGATGATTGAGGCTTTTTTCTCCCCCGAAAGTGGCTTTTGGAAACACTAAATTCCATCCGGCTTTTTATCTGGAACAGGCTGAGTCCACAGCTTGTTCTTTTTTTTATTGCGAATATGGGATTGCTTATATGATGGCGATGACGTGGTGTTATATTGTATTTATCTATGATTTCACATGCGTGTTATGGAGCAGGGTTGAAGGAAAGTAAATACTTTTTATTCTTATAAAATACATAAACTTAACAAATAAAATTATTGTATTTCGTTTTTAATAAAAAATGATTGACATCTGCGAAAAAGTCACTTATGATAAAAAAGAAGGGGCGTGTGATGATGAACGAAAAACAGTGCCGTTTGATCGAACGGGCCAAGCAGGGAGACGAAGATGCTTTTGCTCAACTTTATTCAGAGTTCTATCGTTTGGCTTATTTTTTTGCCTTTAAGTTATGTCGCAATGAAGCAGATGCGAAGGATGTGCTGCAGGATACTTTCGTTGAAATTCAACGTTCTATTTCCTCATTAAAGGAAACTACCTATTTCAAGGCATGGCTGTATAAAATTGTGCATTCAAAATGTAAAAAACTGTTTCGTAAGAATAAATATACAACGACTGATTTTGAAAAAGATCCGATCATTGGCAATATGCAGGAACAACGAATGGAATTTACACCGGAGTTCTTTGCCCACTTTCGCAGTGATCAAGAGGTGCTGCGTTCCTGTATTGATCAATTGCCGCTGACACAGAGAGAAATCATTTTATTGTTTTATATCGAACAGATGAGCATTAAAGAAATTGCGGATATTTTAGATGTCCCCATTGGGACAGTGAAAAGCCGCTTGTCCTATGGTAGAAATTATTTGCGGGAGATGTTGGAGGAATATCATAGCGCACAGGGTGAGCCGCTGACTTTTCGTTCCTTGGATGGTTTGGCTGCGAGTGTATTGATGAATGAATTGGCACGTTACAGTGTGCAAGTGCCTAAGTTAGCGAATGCGGGGATCCTGCGTTTTCGTTCCTTATCACAATCGGCGCTTATGCAGGCAGGGGCTGTTGTGTTGAGTACCTCACTTGTATGTGGTGGTGGATATTTATTTGTGAAAAGCAGCAGTGAACAAGAAGTTCAACGCAAAAACAGCCGTTTTCATGTGGTTATGATGAGGAATGAGGCTGTGACATCTGCACAGGATGCCTACTTTACGTTAATATCTTGGGCGTGCTGTCCTGAAATGATACAAGAAAAGCCGCATGCGGAGATACTTCAGGCGCAACAGGCCTATGCGGAGTTAAAGGCCCATGGTGGTATTTATTATGACCAGCTTGTAAATCAGCATTGGAGCGATGCCTACGAACAGCGCTTGAATGAACATTGAGCAACGATAAAAAGCATACAAAGGGTGGTATATATGAGCACATATATATCATTTTTTATATGCTTTTTTCTCATATCACAGACAAAAATTAAAAATTATCAAAATCTTTCTGTTTCTTTGAACCTTTTATCGGAATAGGGGAGCACATAAATACAGTGGCTGTATGGGGTAACTTTTATGAATACGCGAAATGGGAAAGGATGAGATGGATGAAAATATGGGTGATGGATGACAGCGAACAACCGGACGATGATCCAAACAGCGAAGTAAAAGGCATTTACTACTCGGGCAATAACGTAGGTGGTGCACTGATTGGTGGCACAAGCAATCCACTGTTATATGAGGGTATCGAATGCGGATCACTTGGTTTACTATTCTATTTGTTATACAAGCATAAAAAAGAAACAAACAACTATACTGAAGGATACATTTTAATATGATTAGTTAGATAAAGGCAGACTTTATGAGATAAGAAGAAATTATATTAAAATATATGTTTCAGGATAGAAAAAACAAGGATTTTGTTGATAAAATCCTCGTCTATATAAGTCTAACGATTTGAGACGCTAGTGAGAAAGGATGATGATTATGTGGAAAAAAATTACGATTACATTATTGATGCTAATATGTTTGGCTTCTTTCGGATTTGTGTATATTAACACACAAATGCATGTTACAGGCGGAACATTGAACTTATTGACAAGAGATACAAGTTCTAATGGCAATGGAAATCGCTTCGTGTTAGGTAAATATAACGGAAATGAAGTGGTATTTGAATTACTAAAAGATGGTATAGCAATGGTTCCCGGAGGAGTAAGAAGAACCACTTTATGTACACAGAATTGTGTGGGGACTACAATATCATATAATGATACAACATTATATGAAGTAGAACAGACGATCAATTCCTCGTTAAATTCAATTGCTAAGAGTGCTTTGAAACGAGTGGTTTTTAATCCTACAGCTACTGAAATGCTTGACGGAGGTGTAATAGGTGGAACTTTTGGTGGTTCATTGGGTTTGCAAGCCAAGCATGTGAGCGATACAGCTATAGTTGTAAAAGATTGCAGAGTTTATAATCCACACACATGCGATACAGGCTTAATTTGTGATGATCGTTGCTCATGGGATGCAGTAATGCTAAAACAGGATAATTATACAATACCAACTTCAAGTAATTCTATGCATCACGCTCCATTTTATTCGGGTATTTCATCATCTACATGGAATAAATGGCAGTATTGGGGTTATCAACCTGATAATGTAACAATTGCTTATGCAAAAATGATGATTAAGCCTGCTGTTCAATTAGATTTAAATAAAATAGTCTTTGCGGTTGCCGGAACACCGTCGTCATTAAGTGCGATTGACAATAAAAATACAAACGTGGTATTGAAATTAAGAATCAGTGATCCTTCCATCAGTGCACCGTCTATAACTGATACCGCAAAAAAATCCTATGCCAAAGGTGATGAAATAGAGGTGAAGTATTCAGGCGCAATCCCTGGCAAAAATATCTCTGCTTTATTATTTAATACACAAACAAATGAATTTTCTTATTATCAAAGCTTTCTGAATCAGCCGGCATCCGGAACACTAAAGATTAAAACAGACCAGTTTAATATCGGTGATCAATACAGTATTCAATTGGTGAATGAATCAGTTTCAAATGATAATCAACCAGTAGGTGCTTCCTCTTTCAGTCAAAGTTTCGAGGTAGAAATCATAGAGCAACATAAACTTGCATATACAAAACAACCGGTTAGTGGTGCAAGTGCCGGAATTGATTATGAATATAAAAAGAATGTAAATGAAGGAGATACTATAGGAAGAATTACGGTGAATCCACTAGGGGCAGTACCGCTTACTTATAAGATTGAAAGCAATGGTGGTGACAATTCCTATCAGAATTTTGAAATTGATGGCTTGGATGCTAATAATGCTTCCTCCGCCGCAAGTCTAAATGTAAAAATAAAGGTGGGTGGACCCAATATATATGAAGGAGGATTAAAGGTAGGAGAATACAAGTTCTGCATATCTGCGCAAGATTCAAATGAGAATCCAGATGTACCAAACACATCTGATCAAACCAAAGTGTGTACTTCGCTTACTGTAGAAAAGCCAAAATTGACCATTGCATTCGATGATAAGAATACGACAAAGAAAACAGTCACAGAGGCTGCGACGAATTGGAATGAAACAGCCACAGTAACGCCAACGCCAACTCCCAAAGATGTCAAAGTAACCTATACCAAAGTAGGAGGAGATATCGGTCTCATTGATATCAATCCGGACACAGGTGAAATCACTTATACAGGCAATGTCACATTCGGTAAAGTGAAAATACGAGCCACTGCCGATGATAAAGATAAGGATCAAGGTGTGGATAACTACGATGAGGTATTTACTGAAAAAGAAATCATCATAGCCCAAGATTTAGAAGGCGTGGTAACACCGGATACTAATTCCAGTGATCCTAATATCCCTACTTTCACCGCAACCGATACCAACGTACAAACAGGAGGAACCAT
>JAAWON010000034.1 GCA_022799495.1 Erysipelotrichaceae bacterium
GTTGTAACGAAAGATATTCCAGATGGAGAAATATGGGGAGGAGTTCCTGCAAGAAAAATCAAGACAATCAAAGAGTATTATGATAACCATAAGGCTGAATTTGATTATACAAAAAATATGTCAATGAAAGAGAAAAAGGAATACTTGATTGAAAAGTATATGAAGGAATAAAATGAAAAGAAAACTATATTTGAATACTGCCCTCTCTCTTGTTTATCAAGTTTTTACAGTGATTATAGGCTTGATTATTCCAAGGTTGATTTTATCGTCATATGGCTCTGGTGTGAATGGCTTTGTTCAATCAATCACACAAATGCTGTCAATTATATCTTTGCTTGATCTGGGAGTCGGAGCCGTAGTACAAGCTTCTTTATACAGGCCTCTGGCAGAAAAAAATGAAGCAGAAGTATCAAATATATACAGCAGCGCAAAAAACTATTTTGCTGTTATTGCTAAAATATTACTTATTTATATTCTTTGTCTTATTTTCTATTATTGTATATTTAAATCAGAGGACTTCTCATGGCTTTATTCTGCAACATTAATCGTTGCTATATCAATCAGTCTATTTGCACAATATTACTTTGGAATCTGTAATACTCTTTTGCTATATGCAGATCAAAAAATATATATACCAACCTTGGTTAATTTAGGAACACTAATTCTGAATGCTGTTATTACAGTTGTTTTATTATCAATGCATTCATCGATTCAAGCAGTTAAGTTGGCGGCTTCCTTGATTTATATTATCAGACCATTATATTTAAATTATTATGTAAAGCGGCATTACCGTATAAATGTAATAAAAAATCCACCTAAAAATACAATTAAACAAAAATGGAGCGGACTGGCGCAGCATGTGTCTAATCATTTAACTATGTCGGCAGACAGTATCATTTTAACATTGTTTTCAAGTTTTAAAACGGTATCCGTATATAATGTTTATGTTATGCCGTTGAATGCGATAAGAACGCTTATGGAAACTACAAGTTCAGGTTATAAAAGTTTTTTCGGGAATTTAATTGCTAAAAATGATAATAAGAAATTATCTTATGAATTTAATTGCTATGAAATAATTATTCATTTTATAGTAACAATTATTTTTAGCTGTGTGTGTATCTTATTGGTTCCTTTTGTTCTTATATACACGCAAGGTATTTACGATGCTAACTATGGAAATTATACGTTTTCTTATTTGATAACATTGGCTTATGCAGTATATTCATTGCGGTTGCCTTATACGACAATCATTATTGCAGCAGGAAGATTCAGAGAAACTCAGTATTACTGTGTGGTTGAATGTATTCTAAATATTGCTTTATCTATGCTTTTGGTTAAATTCATCGGAATTTCAGGTGTTGCAATAGGTACATGTATATCAGTAGGGTATAGAACATTAATGTCTGTGTATTATTTAAAAAATGATATTTTGTATAGAAGGTTGAGAACATTTATTAAGCTTATAATTGTAGATGTTTTAAGTGTTGTGTTTATTCTTTATATTTCTCATTTTTTCAGTTTTCATGTGCAGTCTTTCATGGACTGGGTCGTATATGCCTTCATTATATCGAGTATAAGTATATGCGTATCCTCGTTGATCTTTGGATTATTTTATCGACAGGTTTTTATGAAACTTATAAATAAAGTAATATCCTTGGTAAAGAAGGGAGAATAGTGCAGTGATAGAAAAATTGAATAATAAAAATAGAAATTCAAATATTGAAGCACTGAGAATTATCAGTATTTTATTGATTATTTGTCATCATTATGTCATTCACGGCTTTTCCAAAGTAGAAAATATTTCCATGATGAATCAATATTTATTGGGAATTTTATCATTAGGCGGTAAGTTAGGTGTTACTTGCTTCATACTCATTTCCGGTTACTATATGATACATACAAGGTTTACTGTAAAGAAATGTTTACGTATTGTATTTGAGGTTTGGACATATTCTTTTATATTAGGAATGATCTATTTTATGATGACAAAATCAATAAGTGTCAAAGATGCCATATCAGTAATATTTCCGATAGGGACAAGCTTATACTGGTTTATGACCGACTATCTTATTCTTATGGCTGCTTCGCCGCTTTTAAACATTGTTATTGAGCATTTAGATCAGTCATTTTATCGAAAGTCAATTATACTGATGATTGTTTTTTGGAGCATCTTTCCGATACTGGGTTTAAAATATGCTTTTAATGATTTGCTGTGGTTTATTTGCTTGTATTTTATTGCGGGATATATACGATTATTCCATAATAATACTGATAATACCAATATATTACGATATTTTTTCGTTGCATTTTCATCATATTTTATTGTTATGCTGTCAAATTTTTTGTTTATTCTTTTGGGTCATACATTTCATAGTAATATGCTTTTACAAAGAAGTATGCATTTTTCTTCATTAAACAGTCCCTTTATACTTATGACTGCCGTTAGTTTATTCCATGCGTTTTCAACCATGAGTACAAGATCAAGCAAGTGGATAAACTTATTTTCATCATGTACGTTAGGAGTTTACTTGATTCATGATAATATGCTGATGCGCACATATATATGGGATAATATTTTGAAGTGCAGTTTATTCGCAGATTCTGTTTTCTTAATTTTCCATTGTTTGTTTTCTGTGGTAATGATTTATTTGGTATGCTGCTTCATTGATTTGGTGAGACAACAAACGCTTGAAAGGTTGTTTTTAAAAAGACTCAATAAGCAAAATAAAAAAATATTCCCTCAATGATAGGATCTTACTGTTTTCGTTTCTCTTGCTAGAAAGAAAGTTTCTTGTCTCTTTTGTGGTTGTGATTCTTGTCTTTCTAATGGTTATTATTCTAGGAATATCTCTATTCCTCATCACGCTTTCAAGAATATCTCTGTTTTCTTAAAAGTTCCTCGCTATAAGTGCCCTAATAGGCATTCTTTCTCCGATTCTTACATGATGGCTCCTGCTAACTCTAAAGTTTCTTTTGATTCTATTATCACGGTTATGGAACTATTAAAAGACCCTAAGATGACTTTCTCTTCGGTCGCTTCTTTAACGAATCTATCTGAATCTACTATTGTTCGTATTTTTGACAAACATTGTCATATTCCTCATATCCTTTTTCCTGAAGTAACCTGTATAGATGAAGTCTATACAAAAGTAAATAGTTTTGATGCGAAGTATTCTTGTATCTTCTATGACTTCTATAATCGTTCTATTCTTGATGTTCTACCTGATAGAAGGAAAAACTACCTTCATCATTAGTTTTAATCTTTATATAATTCTAATGAACTTCTGAACGTTAGATATATTTGTTTTGATATGTATCTTCTTTACAAACAAATCGCTCAATTCTACTTTAAAAAGGCTTTCATTTGTGTTGACTCTTTCCACGTCATCAAACACTTAAATGAAAGCCTTCAAAAACTTAGAATCTATCCGTATCATGAAATCCTTCTCTACAGATTCTACAGGGTATTATCTACTAAAACAATGGAAATGTCTATTGTTCAATCGAACTATTGATTTAGATAATAAGGGGAAGTACAATAAGAAATTAGATCGTTATATAAATTACAGGCAACTTCTTGAACTTATTCTTTCTATTCATCCTGATTTGAAACTTGCTTATGAATTAAAAGAGAAATACACAATCTTTAATGCTACTTATTCTTTTGAAGAAGCGAAAGAAGAATTTGATTCCATTTATAATGATTTTGTTCTTTCTAATATTCCTGAATTCTATGATTTTATTACTTCTCTTTCTAATTGGAAAGTTGAAATCATCAATTCTTTTATTGTTTATAAAGGCAAGCGAATCAATTCTAGTGTTGCCGAAAGTATGAATGCTACCATTTTTACTCTTCTTTTCAACACGAAAGGTATTCGTGATACTGAAAGACGTAGAAAAAGAATCATGTATGCTGTTAATAAAACTGGTTTCTTATTCAAATAAAAATTTAAAAACAGAGGTCATTTTGGCCTCTGTTTTTCCACACCAGTTGGTGGAGTGGATCCACATTAGACGGTGGAGTCCTTGTCAATAAGGACGCCCTTTCATTACATATTCATGCACTTATTTGTTCCGCTGTTTCTCTTTTTTAACACGTGAATAACTCACTAGCATGAAAATCATATTGATGATCACGATCATCCACCAGAAGAATGGCTTTTGGCTATCTCCGGTATTTGCGCCGCTGAGCGCACCGCCGATTTGATTGTTTGCGCCATTATTCAAATTAGCATTACCTGAGTTATCGTTTAAGCGCTCCAATAAGCCGCTCATCGTATCGTATTGAATCACACCATCTACATTTTTATCGGGTTTCCATTCATCCAATTTCAGGATATTGGCATCCGCTTTACCATCATGATCGCCATCAATATTAATATCTGCTTTTCCATCCCCATCGCTGTCGATATCCAGATCCGGAATCCAATCTCCGTCAATATCAATGTTTAGATCGGCTTCCATATCGTGATCCAAGTCAAGATTGAGGTCAGGACGCCCATCCCCGTCTGTATCTATATTCAAATATGGTTTCTTGTATGGGTCGCTACAATATTCCATGCCCTGCACAATTTTACAAACACTTGGATCAAAAGGATCATTAACTGGGCCAACATTTATATCTGCGTTACCATCGCCGTCGGAATCAATGTTATAGTCTGGTTTGCCATCTAAATCGGTATCAATGTTTACATCCGGATTGCCATCCCCATCCGTATCTATATTCAAATCCGGTTCGCAATCCCCATCCGTATCAATATTGACATCAGGCTTTCCATCCCCATTGATATCAATGTTGATCTCAATTCCATCCAAAGGACAAGTCTGCGCTTGATTGCTAATTGCATATTTTAGTAATTGATCGGTTACGAACGTCAAATACGGATCCTCTCGTTTCACCTTCAATTCGATGATTTGTCCTTGCTCATCAATCTGATAAACGATCGGTTCAGATTCCTCCTGATAGGGTAGATACACTTTGATACTTCCATCCGGCTGTACTTTTACATTGCCTTTTTGTAAATAGACATCATAAACTGAAATTGCTTTCTTCGGCAAACGCGGCACATCATCTTCGCTGATCTCATCGACAATTAACTCTACCTTCGGATCAAAACTCGTATCACCTTGTCCCTCTACTTTGGCGCTCTTGTCGTCTGTTTCTACGACTTTTTTGCGCCCTGCCTCCCATTTCTCCAAGGCATCTTCAATCCATTGCTCATAATCTTGCCGCTCGTTTTCATCCAGTTGATTTTTGACATCTTCATATTCATCTTGAACCTGATCAATGATGTCTTTGGATTCATCACTGCCATCAATGTCATCAATGTCAGGCAACGGAACGATTTCAAATTGGATGCGCACTTCATTGCCCGCATTGTCAATCGCATAGATTTCATACGTACCGGTATCGTACAATTTCTCTTCTATGTTTTCTTGGATGTTGCCGGCCATTATACCATCTCTTGTATATTCCGAATAGGACAAGCCACTGCCGGTATCTGTTATGTTCACAAAACGGGGGAGATAGTAGTGCTTATAGGTACTTTGATCCTTTACTCCGCTGATTTGTGGTGCTAATAGATCGATCATCAAATTTTCATCTGCACTCATGACACTACAATTGCCCGCTTTATCACATGCCTTTGCCTGTATAGTGATTTCGGTATCTTTTTGATAATTCACAATACCGGTACTGCTTGTTTTTTTCACCGGATTCCCATTACTTGTCTCTGTATATTCAAAATGATCCAAACCACTGGTCGTGTCATTGCTAGTCATGGTCACTTTAGCACCTTGATTCATCCAATTACCGAAACTCAGTGCATTGAGCAAACGTGCAAACGCATTGCGATTGGTTTCCTGCATGCTCAGGATTGGCACATCGGGGGCGGTTTGATCAATTTTTAGTTGAATCCGAATGGCTTTTGCGACTACGCCGCTGGTAGAATTGCGCAGATAGAAATCTAATGCATAATCACCATCTGTTTGATTGACTAATTGTGATTGGAAGGTGATTCCATCCGTACTGATTTCATCGTAACCATCTTTTCCGGTTGGTGTAATTTTCACATCGCTTACATACCAGTTGTTTTTCCCTTTTGTCCCTTCTATTTTGTAATAGCCGCTGCCATTATTGGGCAGGGAATTGCTGTTGATAACCAAGACGCCATCTTCATAGATAAATTCATAATTGGCATGGGATAAGCCGCTTGCCTGGATTCCGTCACTGTAGCGTCCTGCTGCCTGATGATTTGGATATTTGCTTGTGATGATAACAGAGCCGATGTCATCGCCGTTGATTGGCTGTGGATTATATGTCACACCATTGCCTTTGAATGCTTCACCGACTAATTTCGTGACGGTGTTAGGTTTTACAGTAATCTTGCGTCGATTTACGGTAATTACTTTTGTATCAGAAGATGCCTGTACGTTGCTGTCCTGCGCCTTTGTAACAGTCAGGGTAAAAGAACCAACTCCATTTACGCTAATGGTTCCATTGTTTAATACTGCCCCTGTACCATTGTCGTTATCTATTGACCATGAGACAGCTCCACTGCCTTGACCTCCCTGATAAGCAGGGCGATACGTATCACCGTACATCATAGAATCAGCACTGCTAATTTGGATGGGGGGATTTTGGGTTGGCAATTGGGCGATTGTGATTTGTTTCGTTACGGTTTTGGCATTGTAATTCGTGTTGCCATCTACTGTGGCGGAAAGGGTAAAGGTGCCGCTGGACAGTAATTCAAACTGATTGCCATTGATCTGGGCAACGCTGTTTCCGCTTGTAATTGTATAAGTTTCATTTTCTTTGCTGTCATTTCCACTTGTGGTAATCGTGATTTTTTGATTCGCTTGAAATGGATAATTAGAAAGGTTGGTTATTTGATAGTTATTTTGATCGGCTTTTCCTACCACGATACTGATCTCTTTGGAAAAACTCATGCCGTTGCCGTCAGTGCCGCTGATTGTGAGCGTATATGTTTTTGCTGTCAAATCAGCATCTTTGACTTTCAAAGTACCGTTTGTATCAATCGAGAATGCATTGGCATCATCACCGGATAATTGAATCGTCGCAATATTTGAAGTGGCTTCATTGGCAGGATATTGCAAGGCAAGGGTACCGACTGTACCATTTACCTTTGTTTCAGAACCGCCATAGACAAGACTTGTACTAGCAGGAGTGAATACAGCGGTAGGGGAGGGTTTATCGGTTACCTCAAATTGATAATCCTGCGTGTTGCCATAGGCATCCTTTACCGTTAAGGTGTACTTTCCTTCACTTAAGGCGCTGCCGGTATAGTTTGATTGAGTACCTGCGCTGTCGGTGATGATCGCACTATACGTATTCCAACCGGACTGATCACTTGGAACAGATAAATTGATTGTATCGGTGATTTTAATTTTATTGGTAGATGTTGTGGAGTAACCGGTGAGTTTTGGATTACCTTTGTATAAGTCAACGATAAATTCATCACTCATGGAATTTGTTGTATTAGACACATTATATTTCAGATAAATGCGCTGGTCTTGAACAATATCAACATTTGTTTCATATTTACTGATTGCACCGGTTTCAATCTGATTAAAACTATCACAGGCAGCGGTCGTGTGATCTACTAGATTCTCCACTTGACATGTGATTGTACCACTTGTAGTGGACTGGGTTCTCAACGTAATGCTTTCATTATACTTTTCTTCTTTTGAATAGGCAGTAGCGTCTTTTTTTAGCCCGGTTATTTTTAAAGGCAATTTGATGATTTCCCGTATTCCTGACACCCATAATTCACCGTTCTTATTGATGTGTATTCCAAGTATACCAGAATTTTGGTAATTTGCTTTAATAAAACTTGTGAGTTCTGTTCCGTCATATCCATAAATAGAGATAGGATAATGGTTATTATAAAATAGTTCAGTTCCTATTTGATAGGACATGCTACCTATGCCTGTATTCCATCCGCTCGCAGAGGGATAAACTGCAAGATAATCCTGCATATTTAGTGTTAAATTATCCTTTTGCCCATACTGATGATAGGAAAAAGATTGGGAGTTTGTCAATTTTCCTAGAGCCCAAATAGATAAAGTGTTATCTTTATACGTCATGTAAGATAAAGCAGGATAGTTATTCAGCATAATTCCGTTAATCGCCACGACATTGCTTAAAAAGTTTGTTTTTGTTGAATCATAGATCTGGATGGGGTCAAGGACATCATTGTGAATATTGATTCCGTCATATACCCAAGCACCCCATGCCCAAACCGTTCCATCATTTTTTAAGGCGAAAACTGTCGCTGCTCCGCCATTTATCGTGGAAAAAGAGACCGCTAATTCTTTTACGTCCTGAATGCTGGTTTTGGTAAAAGTATTGGTTGATGTCATATCCCCATTTCCGAATTGCCCGTGGCTGTTATCACCACTCGCAAAAACTTCTCCGCCAGCAGTCAAAAGATAATTTGTTTTATAACCATTGTATACAGATTTAATGTTTGGTATCTGCGGATTCACAAGCACAGGTTTCTCATAATATAGATCAGATGTTTCGCCATTTCCGAACTTTCCATTATTCTTACCGGCCATATATAATTGCCCATCTTTTCTAAGGGCTATATAGTCGATGTATCCCGGGCCACCCTTAATTGATTGATCTCCCTCAAACCAGCCGGGGGAAATACTCACTACATTGTTTAAAAGTTTTCCTTCATGATCCGTTATTACTTCCCATATACCTGATCCGTTGATTGTTGTATCACGGAGAAAGATATTTCCTTCTTTGGTAAAGGCAAATAAAGCATAAGCACTTGAAATCGGATAGGATTTAGAACCTGCTCCTATCGCATCTATCACAAATTCTTCATCATCTTGTCGTTCAGCCGCACGCATCACCTGTTCCCTATTCTTATATAATATAGGCACTGCTACTGCTAAACCAGTTAAAATACATAGGAAAATACACAAAAACTTTTTCATAACCTTCATCCTTTCTATTTTTCTTCTTCCCACTATCTATCAAAAAAGCACAAAGCAGAAATACTATGTTCCATCTTCATGCTTGAAAACCTGATTGAACCATTGATAAACAATAAAATTCATACCATGTTTTTCCAATTGTGTTATAAATTCATAAAAATGTGTATACGAAAAGCAGTTCTTATAGGCTGATCATACATGGCAACTATAAGAACAACTTTTACTTTAAATTGATTGGTTCAACTTTAATAATTTTTATCCTTATTATTCAATACTCATTCTAAACCTTCTTGATATGCAATTAGCCATCCTTGGCTCATCAGCAAATCATAATAAGGACTGTGACTGCTCTCTAATTCTTTGATGACAGCTGCCACTTCCCGCTTCTCTTCAGCACTCTTCCTTGCCACATGGGATGCATCCGCCGCCCACTGCATGAGGGTATAATATGCGGACTTTGCATTGTCCACCGTGGTTTGATGATACTGCACCGGATGAAAAGCGGCCTTGGGCAATATCTCCGGTTCCTTCATTTGATGGATATAAGCCACGCTTTGTGCACTCGCCACTGCTGATACAAGCACCATACTGGCTGCACTTGCTGCTAACAGTTTCTGTGAAATAGAACAGTAACGAAGATAATCCTTTATCTTTGCAAACAAGGACATCGACACCAAAGGGATAAGGGTATCGTTATGCAGAATGATTTTGCGATGCTCTGCTCGCTCAAATTGCGTAATTTGCTTTTGCAAAGCCTTCTTAGCCTCAAAGATACGACTTTTTACCGTGCCCTCCGGCAAACTTAAACGCTTCGCAATCTCACTGATCGTATACTGATCATAATACATATATTGAATTGCTTCCCTTTGCTTATCACTTAGCTGATTGATCATACGACGAATGATTTCTTTATCATCCAGTAAATAAGTATCATTTGTTTTTTTGGCTTTTTCGCTTTTGTCTATATGGTAAGTCAGTTGCTCCGATTCAACTGCAGCTTCTTTCTTCTTTCCAAGACAACGTTGAAACTTACTGTATACAATGCGATTGAGCCATAATGGAAAGGCTTCCGGCTGTTTTAGTTTATGCAGACTGTGGTAGACTTGCAGAAAGGTCTCTTGTGTAATATCTTTGGCATCCGCATCATTTTTAGCCAAACGCAGGGCATAAGTATACACATGCTTATGGCATTGATCATAAATTGCCTGAAATGCAGTATCATCACCCTGCTGGGCTTTTTGAATGATTTTCACGTTAATTGGCTCCATTCTTTCATCCCTTTCCAAGCTTACAAGTCTTTTGACTATTACTGCCATTATAAATGATTGCTTCAAATTTGTAAATAATGAATGCGTATTTCCAAAATTTACATCAAATAAACGAATATTTTTCATATTATTCTATTTATTTGCGGATATTCAACTTGGTACATATTAAAACACTACCATCATGTTTTAAATTTTCAATTAAATTTGCTTGAATTTATAGGAATAATAGTGATAAATAGCCACGTCCAAAAGTCCTATTTATGGTAGATAAGGGATGTTTTAAACATAAAAATACTATGATTCCGTGTTACTATAAAAGGGATATAAATCATAAACGAAAAATGAAAAAATTGTTGACATGATATGATCGCTGTGGTATTATTATTAAGCATTCGATGAAATGGGCCTGTAGCTCAGTTGGTTAGAGCGCACCCCTGATAAGGGTGAGGTCGCTGGTTCAAATCCATTCAGGCCCACCATCGAATTCTATATACATGGGCTGTTAGCTCAGCTGGGAGAGCACCTGTTTTGCACGCAGGGGGTCAGCGGTTCGATCCC
The DNA here is from genome assembly GCA_022799495.1 of Erysipelotrichaceae bacterium. Taxonomy (GTDB): domain Bacteria; phylum Bacillota_I; class Bacilli_A; order Erysipelotrichales; family Erysipelotrichaceae; genus C-19. The sequence continues at coordinate 10,797 of JAAWON010000034.1, forward strand.
GCTACGGTCCACCATGTAGAAAATTGTGTGCCAATTAGCTTGGCACTTTTATTTTACCTAACACCCAATCACTTTGGGTGTTTTCCTATAATTGCGGGTGTTTATACGTTTGTTGATTGGTAAAAAGATAAATGTTGCTTCAAGCAAACAAGGAATACTATCGTTTACCTTGCCAATTCACAGCGTACATCCACATCCGCAATAATGATCCAATCAATGAGGGTGATAAAATGAAAAAAATCGGTTTGATCTGTGAAGGGGGAGGCACAAAGGCCGCATATACTTGCGGTGTATTAAAATGCTTCTTAGACAATCACATCGAATTTCCTTATGCGGCAGGAATCAGTGCCGGCGCAGAGGTTCTTTTGCCCTATGTATCGAAACAGCCGGAGCGTTTGCGTATTACCGGTGTGGATGCGGCGTGTGATCCTGCGGCAATCGGAATTCGACCATTATTACAGGAGCGAGGGTTATTTGGCATTCGCCATGTCATGCGTTTTATTGAGGAACGTGCTCCTTTAGATTATGAGGCATTCATGAAATCTGAGACACAATTGGATATTGGTGTTTACAATATTGATGAAAATAAAGTGGAATATTATGGCAAGGATGCCTTTGATCCAAAGGAACAAAAACTGATTATTGCCGCTTGTTCCCTGTTCATTCTTAATCGTCCGGTAACGATGTTTGGACACAAATACATGGATGCCGGTCTGGTAGATATGATCCCAATTGAACAAAGCATTGCACAAGGCATGGAAAAGCATGTTTTTATTTCAACGAAAGAGGAAAATTATGTGCGTAAGCCAGCCGGTTCCTATCAGCTTCATATGGCCAAATTGCTTTATCCCGGGAATCGCATCATTCGTGATCATTTGCGGATTCGTCATATCAATTATGCGAAACAATGGAAACTGGTCCAACAATTGGAAACACAAGGAAAGGCAATGGTTCTGCGCCCCAGTGCTGATTATGGCGTAACCAGATACACGCATGAGGAAAACTTGTTGGGAAGATGGTTTGAACTTGGTTATTCCGATACAACACAGCGTTTATCAAAGATTCATGCATTTATCGAAGAATAAACAATTGGAAGTAGCGGGCTGCTTCCTTTTTAACTGCCTTGAAAGTGTCAGAAAATAAAAAAAAGACTGGATTTTTCCCTTCCTTTGTAGTATCATATTAAAGCAATGCAGGAGTGGTGGAACGGCAGACACGCTGTCTTCAGGCGGCAGTGCGAGCGATCGCGTGAGAGTTCAAATCTCTTCTCCTGCACCAAGCGATAAATAAGCCCTTAGAATGGGGCTTTTTTAATTTCTTTGGCAGAAAAGAGATGCTTATTTATTTAGTTGTGATGATGGCATTGTATCTAGAGATAATGTCATGATTTCCAATGTCTATATCAACTTTAATTGAAAACATATGCACCTTGTATGATGCTTTACCGTATCGGATTCTTCGCGATTTGTTAATTTGCTTTTTCGCATCACTTTTCACCATGTAGTTTTTTATTTATAAACAGTAGGGAAGCGTTTATCCGCTTCCTTTTAGCACATATAAAGCGTAGATAAAAACTTTGATAAAAGGGAAATAACTGTTTTCATTAGATTCGAGCTTAGATGAAGTGATCCATCCTAATGTTTTGTATTGTTTGCGTGTTCTTCAAAGGGAACATAGTTTCACATCCAACATGTTGTAATGTAAAAAAAGAATCACCAAATGTTCGCTTATCGTCCTCATTCTTTCTGTATATAAACTACCTCATAAAGATGCAAATGGTACGCACCATAAAAAAAGACAGTCATTGACTGCCCAATAAATACTTGATTTAAGACTGGTCTGCTATATCACGTGCACGCAGCCTTCTTAACAGTTCCTTGTATTTGAGAATGACATCCAACTGATCTGCTTTTTGGCGTTCACTCAGCGAGCGATAGATGAGAATCAGCAATTCTTCTTCCTCACTCAGTTCAAGTTCACTATCTTCCCATTCCTCCATAGCCTGATTTCCTTTCCACATATAAACTATGCATACTATACCATAGGAGCGAAAGCAGATTCAACATGCAGGTAAATGATTTCCCTTATATCAACAAATTGTAGATAGAATCACAGGGAAATTAGCGACACATGGAGTAGATCTATCTTTATCCTACTGATTTATGCTATACACGAATGATGAATTCTTTTCCCTTATTTTTGCTCGATGAGCAGTTGTGCGATTTGTACCGCATTGGTGGCTGCGCCTTTACGAATCTGATCGCCGCAGCACCATAGACTCAGCGCATTCGCATGTCCACTCATATCCTCGCGAATCCGCCCAACATACACAAGATCTTGATTGCTGGCATCCAAAGGCATTGGATATTGTGCGCTTGCGGGATCATCCACCAAGCGTACTCCTTGTCCTTGCGCAATCAGCTTTCGTGCTAACGCCACATCCACCGGCTTCTTTAATTCCACCAAAATGGATTCACAGTGGGAACGCTGAACGGGTACGCGTACACAAGTGCAATTCACTTGCAATGAGGGTTGATTTAATATCTTTCTGCCTTCATTTTGCATCTTCATTTCCTCACTTGTATAACCCTGTTCATTGAAACCACCGATTTGCGGAATCAAATTATAGGCAATCTGATAAGGGAATGCCGCAGTTTGAACTGCTTGTCCATTGCGCAGTGCATCCACCTGCTCATCCAGTTCCCGTAGTCCTGCGATCCCTGCCCCTGAAACAGCTTGATATGTGCTGACAACCAAGCGTTGTATCGTCGCATAAGCATGCAGCGGCTGACATGCCACCAAAGCGATAATAGTCGCACAGTTGGGATTGGCAATGATGCCATGATGCTGTCGGATTGCCTCTGGATTGACCTCGGGAATGATCAAAGGTACATCCGGATCCAAGCGATAGGCGCTGGAATTATCAATCACAACGGCCCCTGCTTTTATCGCTTCGGGAATGAAGCGTTTTGCGATTTCTTGATCCGCTGCCCCCAAAACGATATCCACGCCCGCAAAACTTGCCGCGCTTGCTTCCTCCACTACATATGTTTGATCACCCATAGAAATCAGCGTTCCTGCACTGCGCTTGCTCGCTAATAATTTCAATGAGGCAATCGGAAACTTACGTTCCAACAACACCTCCAGCATTGCTTTGCCCACTGCCCCGGTAGCGCCTAAAATCGCCACATGATATTGTTTCATAATTGACCTCCTGTTTGCTCTCTATGCCATTGTATGTATTGTTCGCATAAGTGCGCAACCCTTTTTAAATCATAGGCTCCTCATGATCTTCCTTCGTTTGTACTTCTTGCTTTGTTTCGACAAAATGCGCGTAGATAACGCGGATGGTCCGCTCAAAATCACGGTTGTCCACACCGACAATGATATTGATTTCATCACTGCCTTGGGCAATCATACGAATATTGATACCGTGTTGCCCCAATTGCGCAAACAACTGCCCACTGATTCCGGGGCGTGCCGACATATGCCGCCCAACCGTTGCGATCAAGGCAATATCATGAAGGATGCGCACCTGATCACATTCACATGCTGCTTTGATCTGAGCCACCAATTCATAAACACAATCTTTAATATCCGCCTGATTGACCACAACAGAGAAGGAATCAATCCCGCTGGGAATGTGCTCTACACTGATATGAAACTGCTCAAATACCGATAAGGCACGGCGGATTATGCCTACTTCATTAGACATATGATTTTTGTAAATGGCAACGACACTGAAATCCTTGCGTCCTGCAATGCCGGTAATCAGCGAATCACTTTGTCTGAGCGTTTCATCATTCAACTCCATAATCAAAGTACCGGGATTCATAGGATCATTTGTGTTGCGAATATGAATGGGGATATTGGCTTCCTTTACCGGAAATATGGCATCTTCATGCAACACATCGGCGCCCATATAGGAAAGTTCACGCAATTCGCTGTAAGTGATGCGCTGAATTTGTCGTGGTTCTTCAATGATGCGCGGATCAGCCATTAAAATACCGGAGACGTCAGTCCAGTTTTCATAGACTTCTGCCTGTACCAATTGTGCTAAAATCGCACCGGTGATATCACTGCCACCGCGCGCCATAATACGGATGGAGCCATCCGGCATCGCACCATAAAATCCGGGGATGACAAAACGATCGTGTTTGGCAATTTGATGTTCCAGTAATTCAGCGGTTTTTACAAAATCCACTTTTCCATCATAGGCAAAGCGAAGGAAATCTTTCGCATCCAAAAAGGTATAATGCAAATAGTTTGCCATTAGTTTAGCCGTTAAATATTCACCTCTGCTCACTAAATAATCCAAAGGCATCTGCTTGCGTAAAGATGCTTGAATCAGATCGAGATCCTTTTCAATTGGATAGGTGAGTTTCAAGGCTTTTTTGATTGCTAAAAAGCGCTGGGCAATCTGCGCAAATAATTGATCACAACTGACTCCGTATTTTAAATGGGCATGGCATAGATAGAGCAGATCGGTGATTTTATGAGGATCCTGTGCACTTTTACCAACTGCGGACACAACGACAAAGCGACGTGCATCGTCTGCCTCTACAATTTGTTTTACTTTGGCGAATTGAGTGCTGTCCGCAAGCGAAGAACCGCCGAATTTCAATACTTTCATCGCTATTCCTCCATTTGTGCAAGTGCCATGAGAAAAGCCTGCGCATCTGCATTTACAATCTCTTTCATCAGTTGATGCATTTTTGCTTTATATAGTACATCGGTATGTGCATAGGTATAGGCGGCGAAGGTATCGCAGTGGTGGAGGTGCTTGCCTAATATGCTTTGAAGTTGTGATTTGCCAAGGGTGGTGCGGATGATGTAAGCACTGCGCAGAATGGTGCCATCATACGTTAATGATTGGGCAAAGGAAGGGGAGTCATAAGCAGTGCCTAGAACGATATCCGTTAAATCCTGTACGATCGCATGGGCAGTCGCAAATTTACCGGCTCCTTGACCCAAAAGGCAGAGTTTACCGATGGTTGTGCCATGCAGGCAGGTCAAATTGTAGTGATCCCTGACAGCGCTTTGTGGGCTGGAAAGCGGACATAGCGTCGGTTCTACAACAGCGTCATAATGATTACCTGATCTTTTTGCGACCGCCAGCAATTTTAGCACATAATCGGCTGTTTCAGGATATAAGAGATCCGCTTTTTGAATATTACGAATACCAAAGACAGGAATTGTCTCTGCAACTGCTGTATCAAAAGCAAGCATGATAGAAATGCGCAGTTTATTGAGGATATCCATACCATCTATATCGGCACTTGGATCTGCTTCCGCATACCCGAGTTCCTGTGCTTTACGCAATACATGTTGAAAGGTTTGGCTTTCTTTTGTCATATGATCAAGTATATAATTGCTGGTGCCATTGAAGATTCCTTCAATTTCATCAATTTCATCAATACGTTTAACACTGTGAAGCTGATGAAGCCAAGGTATCCCACCACCACAACTTGCCTCATAAAGAAATGAGACACCGTGTTCTTTGGCACAGTTGTGAAATTCCTGTGCATAGCGGGCAATCACCGCTTTATTGGCTGAAACAACGTGTTTGCCTGCTTTCAAAGCACGTAAAATATAAGTGTGAGCCGGTTCGATTCCACCCATTGTCTCTACCACCGCTTCAATTTCAGGATCGCATAGAATGCTTTCTATATTATCGCACATGAGTGGATGGCGGTGAAGTTGCTCCTTGCGCTCTAATATTGCGACTAATTCCAAAGGAACGCTCAATGTGTTTCGATGCGTGGTTAGTATTTCACCAACCCCGCTGCCCACTGTCCCATATCCCAAGATCGCTATTTTCATCGTATTCCTCCTATCATCACAATAGTTTGTATATCCTGTTGTATTGCTTGTTTGGTAATAAATGTTTTCTTTTGAAAAACACTTGTTTTTAAAGCGTGAACATTGTATCATATTGGCTAGGGAAACACAAGAGGCTTTGTTTCTGATTTTTATGTATAGAGAATAAGCAATAGAAAACCATGTGATATGGTATGGAATGAGTGGGGAAACAATGAAGTCTTAGAAAACAATGAAGTTTGACAGGAAGGAATGTGGAAAACAATGGTGAATGATAGGATGAGAGCGCAGAAAGGTGAGAGGACAAAGGAGGTAAAAGAAGTGATGCGTGCTTGTTATCACAGTACCCGTAATGCATCGCTGCGCTGTACTGCGAAACAGGCGATTTTGAATGGTTTGGCTTCAGATGGTGGATTGTATGTGTTTGAGCATTTGAAAGCACAGAAATTAGATTTGATAGAATTGATGGAAATGGATTATTGCCAAACTGCGCAATGGGTACTGTCTGCCTTATTGCCGGACTATGATGGCTGTGAAATTCATGATTGTGTGAAGCGCGCATATGGTGATCAATTTACGAATGCGGCGATCACCCCACTTGTAAAAAGTGGGAAAGATCGGATTTTGGAGTTGTTTCATGGGCCGACAGGGGCGTTTAAAGATATTGCATTACAGTTGTTGCCACAGTTGATGAGCACTGCTTTGGCCGCGCAGAAAGATCAAAACATCATGATTTTGACGGCGACCAGTGGTGATACGGGAAAAGCAGCACTTTGCGGTTTTCAAGATGTGGATCATATCGCAATCACCGTTTTTTATCCGGATCAGGGCGTCAGTGCGATTCAACGCTTACAGATGGTGACGCAAAGCGGTAGAAATTTGGCAGTATCAGGAATCCATGGGAATTTCGATGATGCACAATCAGAGGTAAAGAAGCTCTTTCATGATGCAGCACTGAAACAGGAATTGATGTCACAGGGCATTACGTTATCAAGTGCAAACTCCATCAATATTGGCCGTTTGATTCCACAGATCGTATATTATTTGGATGCATATCGACAGATGGTGGCACAAGGAGAAATCACATTGGGAGAAAAGATTGATTTCTGTGTTCCAACCGGTAATTTCGGCAATGTGCTGGCTGGGTATTATGCCAAGCAGATGGGCTTGCCGATTCGGCGCTTAATCGTTGCGTGCAATGCGAACCATGTCCTACATGACTTTATATCTACCGGTGTTTATGATCGCAACCGCCCTTTTCATAAAACCATTTCTCCTTCCATGGATATTTTGATTTCCAGTAATTTAGAGCGTTTATTATATGATGTGAGCGGTGGAGATTGTGGACGCGTACAACATTGGATGCATGATCTGCAAGTAAAAGGACGCTTTTGTGTCGATCAGCAGACTTTACAGGTGATACAAGAGACGTTTGTAAGTGCCTTTATCAGTGATCGCAGTTGTGCGTCAATCATGAAAGCAAAGTATGAACAAGATGCGTATGTAATGGACCCGCACACTGCCTGTGGCTATGGGGCAATGAAACAACTGGCGGATGATGCATATCCTTGCGTTTTGCTCGCTACGGCCAGTCCTTATAAATTTTGTCATAGTGTGTATGCGGCGTTGTTTGGTGATTTGGCAGTAGATGAGTTTACGTTGACGGAACGTTTGGAGCGCCAAACCCAGACGCAGGCACCGCAATCGCTCAAAACGTTGAAAGAATGCGCGCTTTTGCATGAAGATGTGATAGAGCGTCAAGATATGCGTGCTTATGTAAAGACGCAAGCTAGGAGGTTGTTTCAATGATACAGGTCAGTGTACCGGCAACCAGTGCCAATGTCGGCCCCGGCTTTGACTGTATGGGATTGGCATTGAATTTATATGCGCATTTTCGTTTTACTCCACTTGATTATGGATTCAGTATCAGCGGTTGTAAGGAACAGTGGCGCAATACGCAGAACTTGGTTTATCAGGGCTATGCGAAAGTGTTCGCTGTGCTGCATCAGGAAGTGAGCGGCGTTGCGATTGACATAGATGCCGCGGCGATTCCCACAGCACGAGGGCTTGGCAGCAGTGCTGCGTGCATTGTGGCCGGAGCATCGGCAGCCAATGCATTTTGTGGCATGCCGTTTTCACGCAAGGAATTGGTTGAGCTATGCACAGAATTGGAGGGACATCCCGATAATGTGGCTCCGGCATTGTTAGGGGGCTTAAGCATTTCTTTTTGTGCGGACAAGCAGGTGATCACTTCTCGCTATGATATTCACCCTTCCTATTATTTTGTAGCACTCATCCCTGATGCGCAAGTTGCGACAGAGGATGCACGCAAAGTGTTGCCGCAGACACTTGCCTATGGGGATGTGATACATAATATTGGCCGTTGTGCGGCAGTGGCAAGAGCGTTGGAAACAGGAGATGGTGCATTGTTGGCTCATGCATGCACAGATCGCCTTCATGAACCCTATCGAAAACATTTGATTCCCGATTATGAACATGTGAAAGCGAAGTGTGTTCATTTGGGGATGCTTTGTCTGTATATCAGCGGATCCGGTTCTACATTGATGGCAATCACCCAAGAAAAAACACGGGCGATTTCACTATGTGCGCAAATCAAAGAAATGTATCCTGCTTGGCGCTGTGAGGTATTGCAGGGGGATGATAAAGGAGCTATCCTAGAGGAGGTGTACAAATGAGTAAATATTATATCGTCAGTAATGAGATTTTGCCGGATGTATTGGATCAGGTAGTGGAAGCCAGAGAATTGCTTCAAAGCGGTGCGGTGCGTAAAATCTCACAGGCGGTGAAAGCGGTAGGTATCAGCCGTGGTACTTATTATAAATACAAGGATCATATCTTTTTGCCAAGCAAGGGATTGGGAGCGCGTAAGGCAATTATCTCTATGATGCTGGAACATCGCTCTGGAATTTTATCCAAAGTGCTGGATGCGATGTCGGAGGCAGGGACCAATATCATTACAATCAATCAGAATATTCCAATTCATGAGGTCGCCAATGTGGTGATATCCTTTGATATGAGTGAGATGGCAGAATCAATGGAGCGATTATTGGAGCGTTTGATGCGGCTGGAGGGTGTGGCCAGTGTGCGATTGGATGCGGTGGAATAAGTCGATTTATTTAGTTCACGCATTCGATAAGAAATGAATTCAGAAAACCATATTTTAGTACGGGAATGGTTTTCTTTTTTGTGCTGTTTGTGTTACTATGTAAAGGAAATTGTGAATATGTGATTTTGTACGATAAGCTGTGAAGTGAGGTGATAAGGTTATGAAGCGATGGATTGCGCCAGTCTGTGCATATGCATCGGGTATCGCAGTGATTCTTATTTTGCTTGTATCATGTATTGATTGGGTGTGCTTTGATCGTAGTTTCTATGAGCGAGAATATGCAAATCTTGACAGTGCGGCGAGTTTACATATGAGTCAAGCGGATCTAATGCGCGCAACCGAAACACTGCTTGATTATCTTCAGGATGAACGCGATGATATCCAAGTGACCATCACCTTGTATGAACTACCGAAAGAAGCGTTTAATGAGCGGGAGCGTGCCCATATGGTGGATGTAAAAGGGTTGTATCAGTTTGCCTTGTGGGTGAGAATAGCGGCTTGGTTTGTGTTGCTTGTTTCAATCAGTGTGCTTTGGCTGGTTAAGCAAAAGGAATTGTATGCATGGCTGGCAGTGGGGTATGTGCGTTGTGCGGTCATATTTGCGGCGCTGTTACTCTGTTTGGGCGCATGGGCCGCATTGGATTTTACCAGCCTTTGGGAAAGTTTTCACCGCTTGTTTTTTACCAATGAATTGTGGCTGTTAAATCCGCGCACAGATTTGATGATCAATCTGTTTCCGGAGCGTTTCTTTTTGCACATGGTATTGCGGATTGCGCTGTTGTTTGTGGTTGGCTTCATGGCTTTGTTTGGATGGAGTATGTGGTATGGTACAAAGCAAGGATTGTTTCTGGTTGCTTGGAGGAGGAAAGTAGAATGAGGGATATTGTTTTAGCCAGTCAAAGTCCACGGCGAAAAGCATTGATGGAACAGGTAGGGATTACATGTCGCGTTTGTGCAGCTGATATTATAGAGGATCTGACTCAGGACTGTGCCTTGCCTGAGGCAGTGGAGCGGTTGGCCTATGCCAAGGCAAATGCGGTATTTGCGCAAGAACGCGAGGCACTTGTGATCGGTGCAGATACGATTGTGGTGTATCAGGATCAGGTGCTGGGAAAGCCAAATGATGCGGCAAGGGCAAAGGAGATGTTAACGCTGCTTTCGGGCAAAACGCATCAGGTCATCACCGCTGTGGCAATTTTAACAAAAGAGCGAACGGAGTGTTTTCATCGTATCAGCGATGTGCGTTTTTATGAGTTAAGTGAGATGGAGATTGATTCCTATATTGCCAGTGGGGAACCTTTGGATAAAGCGGGGGCCTATGGAATCCAAGGAAAAGGTGCAATTTTTGTTGCAAAAATCGTTGGAGACTATTATAATATAGTAGGTCTTCCGATTGCCGAGTTGGTTCGGCGCTTGAAAGCATATCGCTGATGCCGACATAGTATAATGGTAATACAGAGCAATGGTAATGCTCAGCTCGCAGTTCAATTCTGCGTGTCGGCACCAT